>JBLKOU010000002.1:0-60489 GCA_047603125.1 Candidatus Woesearchaeota archaeon
CATAAATATAGTATAGTCGTTTATATTTATATATATTTCTCAACAATAGTTAGCGGCAAAAGAAAAGCATAACTCCTTGGCGTAAAATCAAAAATCAGAGCGATTCATGCAGCTCTGATTTTGCAAACTTGACAACTGTCGTGAAATCGCCAAGTTATGCGAAATTAATGTCGTCGACTACAATTGACTTTCTTCAAAAAATAAGAAAAAAGAGCACCTTGCAGAAAAATTAGAAAATTCAGTGATTGTTTGAAAGCTTCTTTCAAACTTGAGGATGAGAATCCGAAAAGATGCAACTGAATTTTCGCGTAATTCTCAAAGTGGGACTCTTGAGCAAAATCTGCGTGCTCTTTTAAAAAAAATTATTAGATGAAGCCTCAAAAATTTCCGTTTTCAAAAAAATGAACCACCATATTTATAAAGAGGCTCTCGTTTCATTTTTTACTATGGATTATGAAAAAATGCTGGCAGATGCTATAAAGCAGGCGCCAAAGGACTCACAAAAAACAGAACGGTTTGAAATTCCGAATGTAACTGGGAGATTAGAAGGAAATAAGACTATTGTAACAAACTTTTTTGCAATCGCAAGAAAAATAGAAAGGGATCCGCAACATGTTTTAAAGTTTATACTCAAAGAACTTGCTTCAAAAGGAACTGTGGATGGAGAAAGACTTATCTTTATGAGACGGGTCTCACCTGCTCTTATTAATGATAAAATTAACAAATATGTAACAAATTTTGTTATTTGTTCAGCTTGTAAAAAACCAGACACGAAATTAGAACGAACTGAGCAAAAAACATTTTTACTTTGCAATGCTTGTGGTCATAAAGAAAGCGTTAAGGATTTCATTTGAGAACAAAATCTTATTGTTATAAAAAAGATTTCATTTCTTGAGAAATTTTTTCAAGAATATCTTTTGAAACAAATTTTTTTCTTTCTCTATCGTAATGATGAGCGAATTCTAAATCTTGAAATTGTTTTCCTGAAAATTCAATTTTTTCTCTATAGCGTGGTCGAAAATGCCAGTAAACGAAAGGTTTTGGAGGATTTTTTTTATAACCATGATTCATTAAACATGACCAATTAAACATTGTGGCATTAAAAGCTTTTTTACAAGCAGATTCTAATTTTTGAACAATATTGGTATGAAAATCTTCCCATTCTGCCAGTGTTAAGCTTGCGAGATCTTAACAATCTCTCTTGAGAATAATGACACATCTTCCTAAATATGCCTGATCAGGATTGAGAACAACTTTCCAAAAATTTGATTGATAAACTATCACTTCATCTGTCATTAAATGTTTTATTGTGTTTATTTTTAAATAATTTACTAAAAAATCAAAATAATTACTAATCACCCAAAAAATTCATTTAATCCGGATTGTTTTTCTTTTTGCTTACCAAAAACACCATCTATTCTATTTTGTAAAGCCTCAAGTACATCTTGAATATAGGGATCAATATTATACTTTTTTCCAAGTTTTTGGGATAATTCTAAATATTTCACAACAGAACCTTTACTAATAGTGAAAATTATTTTTTGTGAAGCGCACGTCTTACAAGTTCCGCTTATTGGCGGACGCCTGTATTTGGTGTTACATTTGACACAGCGAAATTCTTGTTGTGTATATTTTCGTAAATTACCGAGGGTATCACGGAGAAAATGCTTTTGTATAACTGTTTGTGCAACTGCACTTTGATCAACTGCATCTATTTTTTCAGCTAGACGCATTTGTCCATCTACTTTTTCTCGCATTGAAGGAAGAATTTTATATGCTGAACAAGAAACTCCATCATTAAAATTAGATGTGTCGTGCGTAAAACCCATTCCTTCAAATTGTTCAGGTTTTCCTAAAGTATCTTGAAAAAGAGGAATTTTCACATCCCATGGTTTTTTATATTGCTCACAGGCTTGATAAAATTCTAAAGGATACTTCCAAGCAATATCCATATTAAAGACCATATCATCAACTTCCATGGGGTTAATAATACTTGTCAAAACCAGTGGCGCATCCATTGTCCCACCTCTGTGTTTTGGTAAAAATTTTGTAGAGAAATTTAACAGTCCATCCATTAATAAGAAAAAGCAACTTTCATCGCCGTCGCATTGTCTTGTAAGGATTCCATTAGCTACAACTATATTATTTTGAACATTTAAACAATAAGATGGTTGATTTTCTAAAACAGTTAACAAAGAAATTGTTTCATAATAATAATCTTCATCCTGGGGAAGATCTTTCAATTTAGAGGGATTGCAATAAAGACTTTGTGAAGCATCTAAAAAATCATGCTTCGGTATCTTTAAACAATCACCAATTTTTAGTTTATTTGCTTCTTTTATTCCATCCACAGTAATGTGTTTATGGCGGATTGTTGTTTCTAAAACTCGCCCTAATTTCGTCTTTATACGAATTATCTCTTGGGGGGTATGTTTTGTAAAATTATTGATCGGTACTTCAGTAATTTTTCCTTGAACAACCCCTAATGTTTTATATCCTTTTGGCTTACACTCCAATGTTTCAAAATCATCTACGACATTTGTAGGATTGAGCTTTTCCACTAAATCTCCTATTTTTTCTTGTGTCCAGATCCCTTTTTTTTTCACAGGAATATAAGTATTATAAGTAAAACAGTCCCTACGCATAGCTGCATGAAACATTGGGTGACAATACATCCCTTGGTTTTTTGTAAAACCTACTATTCTTCCAACAGATGCAGCAGATGTATGTGGGGCGAGAGCAAAAACAAGTAAGCCAATTAAATCTTCTTTTGTCTTTAAATTATAATATGGTTTGAGACTATATAATTGTGAAAGCTCATCATCTACATACCTTGCCACGCGAAATAATACTTCATCTGCTGGTTCAAAGGGTGAATCTAAACAGCAAGGAATAACAATATCTTGTGGAAAGAGTTCAATAACTTGGTCTTCATTTTCAATCTTGTTTCCATGAATATCTATTGTATATCCTAGTTTTTTTAATCGAGAAATAGAAGCCCCTACTTCGTTTGGTTTAAAATGTGTTATGGGAACTTCGCTTGCATCATAGCGAATTGTTCCATCTTTGTTTGCATATACATCATATGTTTCACGAAGTTTCTTTTTTAGGGGGTGTTCTGTTATAATTTCTACGCTTTGATTTTGATAGTTACTAGGATCTCTTGTAATTATTTTTTGAGGCGCAACGCCATATGTACTTCCTGTAGTCTTTCTCATTTTTGCTTTTTCTGGTCGACCCATTCGTGAACCAATAAATACTCCTGCTTTATCTCGAACTAAAAATGAATGAAGAGATTGAATAAACAATAGTGGGTTTTTGCGTTCTTTTTTGTATTCCTCTAAACGTTTATGCGCATCTTGATTAGATTCAATAGCTAATGTTTGTAAAAGGGCAAATGCGTAATCTTTTTCTATAATTACAAAATCAGCTGAAACAGTATGCGGAATTGCTAATTTTTCTAAAGCAGTTTTTGCTGTTTTTTTCAAAATGATTTTTTCTTGTAAACGTCCGTCATAAAGAGAAACAAGTAATTGCTCAAATAATTCAGGAGTAAGTAATTTCCAAAAATAAACCCATTGCGGGTGTAATGGAACAGTATATGTTTTTGAAAGTGAAAATGCAATTTCAGGTGATATGGTTGTTGTTATGGGTTTTTCTAGTAAATTTGTTAGTACATCAAGAGAGCAGTCAATTTTTTTTACGATTATTTCTTTTGTCAGTTGCTTTTCTTCTATAATTTTTTCAAACTCACAGACCCACCATTCTTGGCAATATCCTGGTGATAATAATGTATGCGCTCTATCAAAAAAGTCTCCAAAATTAACAAGTACGTCCCCTAAATACAAAATTCGTTTCACTTGTGAGTGGATTTTTTTTGCTAAAGAAATTGTATTTACCTGCACAACGCTTCCGTCTTCTAACAAAACTGTGGGACCTTCGATAGTATCACAACTTGTAAATGCTGCAGCCTTACCGGGTCGTTCCACTTTTAACTGGGTAGCATTTGCAATAAAGTTATCCAAAATAATCATTGCGGCTGGATGAATACTTTGCGCAGAAAAACCACTTACTCGACTTCTTCCATACCGCAATCGAAATCCGCGCAAGGGGTGGCCAATGACTGGTCTTCCTCCGACTAAATCTGCGACATACGTATATACAGGATAGACGTTTTTTTCTTCTAACGTCTGTTCTTTTTTTTCTTCTGTTTTTTGCGAGGATTGGGTGGAAGTTGCTTTTTTTTGTATATCAAGAAATGTTTCCATAAATTTCCAATCTTGCATCCCCATTTGCTCATACCATTTTGCAAGATTTTTCCATAGTTTCTTTGCTTTAAGTGGAAGACAAGAAGAATGAATAAGACAAAACCCGCTTCGAATTCTATTTGCCTTTATTCGAGGTAAGTCTTTGTAATTAGAAACTTCAAATTTTTCAGAAGGATCCCCGTCAATTTCAATAGGACAATGTTGACACATATAAATAGATTCTTCTTTACTAGGAACATATTGTAGATTTGTGACACGCTCATGATAATCCATTATTTCTGTATAACAGCGTTCTAATTCTTTTTCATCAGGGTCATATTTTTCAAACCCTAAGTGTTTTCTTACATAATCGGCAATGATCACAGATGTTGCTGCAGCAGTTCCTCCTGCGTTTCTCACCGGTCCTGCAAAATGCATTGCAAAATACTCTTTTCCGGAATCTCTTCGCTTTTTTAATTCAATTTTTGTAAAACCTTCAAGAGGAGAAGAAACAACACCCACTGTTACATATGCAAATCCTACGCGAATTCCTGCTTCAATTGCTTGTAATTGTTCTTCAAACTTGACAAATTTATTTTGTGCTATTTCTAAGGCAATTTGCATGGCAACACGCCAATCTTGTAAGCCATATTCTTTTTCAAGCTCTATAATTCTCTCAACTACACCGCTGCCATCAATTTGTGGAACAAGAACAGAAATTAAACCTACTACTCGCTCTGCCAAGTTTTTTGCAACTTTTACATCAACGTGTTTTGTAGGATCAAACCCTTTCTCTTTTGCCAATTTTGCAAAGGAAATAGCTTGAGAAACGTCTGATTCTATTGAAGAAAAGTACTTTTGTATTTGCTTACTTGTATTCATTTGACCCCTCTATATTAAATTTGGCGATGCTTTAAATAGTTTTATTTTTTGAAATTTTTACAAGTACAAAATATAGGATTGTTCTTTTCTCTCAACAATATATTTAATTGGCAATCGCTGAGTATTCATATTAAAAATCCTAAATGGCAATGGTTGTGTCTGTCCTACACAAATGTCTTCGAGTTGATAATGCTCTCGAACGTTTCTGTGTTGATTATTTCTTAAAATATGCTCATTTTGAATAATTTGGCGCAATGTTCTTTTTTTAATCCCACAATATTTTGTCGCTAAATTTCTTGGAGCAGCCCCGTAGAGTAGTTGAAGATTTCTTGCTTTTTTTGCGATAAGAAACTCTTTTGCAAAAAGTGCATCAATTACTGAACAAGAACAAAAGTATAAGGAATCTAAGCAAAAATTTCTTTGTAGATGTCTTTTTGGCCTTTTTAAGGTTCTCCATATTTTAGCTAAATTTGGAACCATATGAAAACCAATTAAGTAAAATACTGGATAGTTTTTTTCTTGAAAAGACTCAACTTGATAATCTTTAATTTGAGCTCCATAATTAATAAAGGATGTTTTTGCTTCCAAACCAAAAATATTTCCATCAGGTGTTTTACATAGAAAATCAGGATCTTTGTTCGTTATAAATTCAGGTCCATTTCTTTGTAAATTTTTAATTATAATATGAGCTAAAGAGCGAGAAACAACTTTTTCAAAAACGTCCCCTATATCAGTTGATAATTGAGTCATAATTTTAGAAAAAGAATCTCATTTAAACATATTTACATGAAACAGAGGACACACACACCATGACTTCCTATGGAAAGTGTTTGTAAGGATTGGTTGATAAACAAGTCATTTTCAACTTTTTTGGAAAATTCCAAACTCCCGTATTTATTTATTTTCTATATAGAAAATAATTATATATAATATATATGTCAAAATGCTTATATTTTTATTCTCTTTATTATATTTGATTTTTTTATTATTTCTCGACGAGAAAATCTTATTTTTCGTTATTTTTTCAAACAATTTATTTTATTCATTTTTTATTTCTAATCTCGACAGGAAACGAAGGGGTGTGTGGGATAACTCTCTTCAAAAACAACACATTTTTAAGAATAAGGGTGTTCCACATGAAACAGGGTGACTAATGGCGACAAAAAATCTTAATGCATATTTTGAAAAATATTTAACAAGGGACACTATATTTACAAATAAAAAAGTTTTTTCTATGGCATATACGCCTGAAACAATTGAATTTCGAGATGAACAAATTGAGGCACTTTCCCATATTCTTGCACCTGCTCTTCATTTAGATAAGCCTTCAAATGTGTTTATTTATGGAAAAACTGGGACGGGAAAGACATTATCTGTAAAATACATTAGTGAGCATATGCTTGCTGTTGCAAAAGAACGCTCAATCCCATTACATATTTTTTACCTGAATTGTAAGCTTAAACGTGTTGCTGATACGGAATATCGTCTCATTGCACAACTTGTTCGCGAATTTGGAAAGGAAATTCCTCCAACGGGTTTACCAACTGATGAAGTTTACAAAATATTCTATGATTTATTAGATAGTAAGGAGCAATTAGTTATTTTAGTTTTAGATGAGATTGATCAATTAGTCAAAAAAGCAGGGGATGAAATCTTATATAATTTAACAAGAATGAATTCTGAATTAAAAAAAGCCCAAGTTTCTATTATAGGTGTTTCAAACGATCTTGTTTTTACTGATGGGTTGGATTCTCGTGTGAAATCTTCATTGAGTGAAGAAGAAATTGTTTTTCCTCCATATAATGCGTTTCAAATTCAAAATATTTTAAAAAATCGTGCAAAAAATGCGTTTAAACCAGATACGGTTGAAGATGGCGTGATTGAAAAATGTTCAGCATATGCTGCACGTGAGCATGGTGATGTTCGTCGTGCAATTGAATTATTACGCGTTGCTGCTGAAATTGCTGAGAGAAAAAACGAAAAGCGCATTAGTTTTGCTCATCTTGATCAAGCAGAAGAGAAAATTGAGCGAGATAGGGTTACTGATATTATTCAAACACAACCCAAACAATTTCAGACGCTTTTGTATGCGATATTGCAGCTTGCCACAAAACAAAATGAATTTATTTTGACAGGAGAAGTCTACGAATTGTATAAATCTGTTTGTTATAAGGTTGACTTGCGCCCATTAACACAGAGAAGAATTTCTGATGTGATTACAGAGCTTGATATGCTTGGTATTATTAATGCAAAAGTTATTTCCAAGGGTCGTTTTGGTCGCACGCGAGAAATCGCACTTGCCATTCCTATAGGAACGCGACCAAAAATTAGTAAAACAATCGAGGAAAGTTTGAATTTATGAGTTTAGAACAACAAAAAAAAACGATTGCACAATTGTATAAATCGGGAATTTTAGTTACGCCAAAAATACTTGCTTTAATTAAACAAGGACATTCATTTGAGCAAATACAAAACCAATTACAAGTGCAAGAAAAACAAATAACTGATTCAGATATTGATCCCTCTCATGTGAATGTTTCTATTATTCATAACTATCAAGATAATTTAAAAGAATATTCTGTTAATGATTTTATCAATCATTTTAGTGTTCGATTGCAAAAAATAACATCGTTTTTGCGCTCTCGTTCAGAATTAGAAGATTTGACGTCTATTCGAAGAATTAGTCAAAAAGAACAAGGAGAGCAGGTGTCTATAATTGGGTATGTGAGTGATATTACACAAACAAAGAATGGTCATTTTTTATTAGAGATGGAGGATAAAACTGGTTCTGTTCGTTGCTTGGTTTTGGATAGGGAAGAAAATAAGCATTTACTAGAGCAAGTAAAAGATGTTGTTTTAGATGATATTATCGGTATTCGGGGCGCTGTTTCTCAAGGGGATGATAGAGTGTTATTTGTAAATACTATAGTGACACCTGACATTCCTACAGTTGGTGGATTAAAAAAATGTGACGATGATGTGAACGCTGTTTTTATTGGTGATTTACACATAGGTGCAAAATTATTTTTAGAAAAAGAGTTTCAAGCATTTCTTGATTGGTTGAATTTAAAACATCCTGATCCTGTTGCAAATGAAGTTGCAAAAAAAGTGCGCTACGTTTTTGTTACTGGAGATATTATTGAGGGAATTGGTGTATATCCAAACCAAGATCAAGATTTAGAAATAATGGGTGTTCGGGATCAATATGCGCGTGCAGCTGAGCTTTTTTCACAAATTCCAAAGCATATAAAGATTATACTAACACCGGGAAATCACGATACGATGCGCCTTGCTGAGCCTCAACCTGCTATATATAAAGAATTTGCAAAGGATTTAGTAGAGCTTGAGAATGTTGTGAATGTGAGTTCACCCTCGACTGTTGCAATCCATAAATATGGAGATTTTCCAGGGTTTATAGTATTGGTTTATCATGGGAATTCGTTTTTTTATTATTTTGATGCGGTTAATAGTATTCGTCAAGCTGGAGGAATAGAAAACCCGGATTTAGTAATGGAATTTTTACTCAAACGTCGCCATCTTGCACCAACACATGCGTCAGTCCAATATATTCCTGATGCGGATAGGGATGAGTTAATTATTGACCCAATTCCTGATTTGTTTGCAACAGGACATATTCACAAACATGTTGTTCGCAATTTCAAACACATTACGCTTATGAATTGTTCTTGTTTTGTTGGTGTGACTGATTATCAGAAAAAACAAGGAATGGTTCCAGATTTAGCAAAAGTAACAGTTATTAATTTAAAGACGAGGGCAATTCAAACTATTGATTTTGAACATGTATAATAAAGAAACGGTGAGATTAGTAGGAACAAACCATGTTTCATTTGATTCAAAAAAGGTTATTTTAGATGCGTTTTTCGCATTTGAACCAGACATTATAGCTCTTGAATTAGATAGGGAACGATTGCAAGGTTTACTTTCTGGTCCGAGAAAAGTTCCATTTTCAGCTATTTTTCAACTTGGGGTGATTGGATATCTTTTTGTTTTAATTGGAAGTAAAGTGCAAAATACACTTGCAAAAAAGTATGGCGTTCGTCCGGGTGAGGATATGCTCACAGGTCTTGAGATTGCAAAACAATATCAAAAAAAAGTCAGTTTAGTAGATCAGCCTGTTCGAATCACACTCAAACGTTTATCAAAACTCTTTACATTTCGAGAAAAAATGCGTGTTGGTATAGATCTTATTCGTTCATTTGTGAGTAAGAAATTTGTGTACTCAATAGGAATTGACCCATCAAAGGTTCCTGATGAACAAACAATCATTCGCGTTATTGCTTTTTTAGAAAAACGATATCCTTCAGTTTATAAAGCGCTTATCCATGAGAGAAATATTTATATGTGTAGACGCATAAAAAGGATACAAGATCAGTTTCCACAAGCAAAAATTCTTTGTATTGTTGGGGCAGGTCACATTCCAGGAATGGAAAAACTAGGGCAATGAGATTAGCGTTTTCAATAAAAGAGGTATTCATACTTATTTCATATAGTTTTATCTTTGGTTTTTTATTTTCGTTTGCTCGCTGGAGCATTGAAAATCTCTTAACATTTAGTGCAATGAGTTTTTTGGTGCTTTTTTTTCTTATGAGTGGTCAAAAATGGATGGCGCACAGAAAGCATATGTATGTGAGTATGGCCTTTTCATATTGGGCATTGTTTGTAAGTTTAGTGCTTTGTATTGTTTCTAACGGATCTATTATTTTACCAATTCCGCCAGGTATTATTTTAGAAAAGCACGAGCATGTGGGTAAAAAAATGCAAGGATTTCGAGAATTTGCAAAAATTGGATTTGCAGGAATATTTGTAACCATTCTATTTGGTTTATTGTTTTCTCAATTAGAAGCGTTAACGTCAATTTTATTTTATATTGTCTTTGTCTCTTTGCTTCCTCTGGATTTTATATTTCGCTATTTTGAGCCACATAGTGGAAATTTACCAGGAACGCTTATTTTTTATCGTTCAAGAACACTCTATGTTTTTACACTCATATTTTTTTTAGCAAGTTCGCTCATGGCACTGAGCGGAGAAGTTTTATTCACCCTCTTTTTTGGTTTAATGGTGGGCTTATTTGGTTCGCTGTATTATATAATAAAAATAGAAAAAAATTTTTCTTAGAATTATTTTTTCTTTGTAAGAAGCTTTTCTAATTTTTTCTCTTGTTTTTCAATCTTGAGTTCTTCTTTTAAGACGGTTTTCACGAGTGCTTCAATATGTGTGTCAATTCGAGCAATTCTTCGCTCCAAAAGAACTAGAACACGTAAAACGTACACTATTGCACCCAATGTACCTGCAAACACTGCCAAAATTAATGCTATCATGTTACTATCCATAGGATAAATCACCTCTTTTGTGTATTTTAGCAGTTCCTATTTATAAATTTAGTGCGCTAATCGCTTATTTAATAAGTTTAAATCCATTAGCAAGATAGGTTTCTCTTTGGATAATTTGAGTGTTTTCATTTGAATTTTTTCCGTCAAATACGCCTTTTACTATTACTTGCTTATCAAAAACAAGAATTTTTTTTATGGTGTGTTGGCCGCTGAGTTTTCTTTGGTGTATATAAAAATCTCGAAAGGCTTTCATTCCAGATATAGTCTGTTCTCCTCGGATATAAATTATATTTTCAGAAAATAATTCAAACATTTTTGGAAAAGATTTTGCATCCACTAATGTATAATATTGGAGGATTTTCTCATTATATACCGTAAAGTTTTACTTATGTTATGATTTATATAATTAAGTATTATTTAGCCACAACTTTCATTTCAAGCCAAGCCAAATCAAAGAGATCTTGCATAGTTTTTGCAAAGAATGGTGTATTTATCCAAATACCCGTATCGTATGTTGGATGTACTTGCGCATCATCCATCATCATAAAAATAATTTGTTGTTGATCAACAACAATAAAGCGTCCAATAATGTCTGTGTGTTTTACGACTGCAACATCCTTGAGATTTTCAATATGGGATTTACATTCATCTGTTACTTGTGTTGCGATTTTAATTTTCACACCGCGTTTAGCAACTTTTTCTAAGACGGGTTTGAGTGTTTCAATTTTGTGCATGAATCCTTGTGTTGTTGTAAGAATACAAACTTCTTTTTCTGCGTCAAGAATTGTTGCTTCAAGATGTGTATAAATGTGTTGTTTTCCTTTTATGCTGCCTGTTAAATCCGCGGAATCAACATGTTCGATTCCTTGAGTATGTAATAATTGTAATTCTTCTAGAACAGAACTTTTTTTGAGCTTTTCAACGATTTGCGTGCGATCATTGGCGTCGCGTAGGATTGATTTTTTCATTACTTCAATCACTTTATCTGGCTCAATTGCGAGATATTTGATTGGTTTTCCAATTTTAACGATAATAAAACCTTTTTTTTCTAATGATTCAAGAACGTCATAGGTACGGCTTCGTGGAACATTTGCAATGTCTGATAATTCCCCTGCCGTTGCTACGCCGCGTGATAATAATGCCACCCAAAGCTTCACTTCATAGCTATTTAAATCGAAATCTTTGAGTTTACTTAACAGTTCTTTACTCACTATCATGAAAAGAGGGAGATTGAAAGTATTTATAAAGGTTTTCTTTTGTTGTTATTCTGAAGTGGTTATTTTTAAACAATCAGTCGATTTTGTTCGAAAGCTTTAAATACCCACAGATGATAAACACGCTAGGTGAATGCAAATGCTAAAGATGAAACGCATAACAGAAACATACGACATGCGCGTATTTACTGACGGTGGAGATTATTTTGGGGATATTGAAGAAGCAATTTTAACCAATAATAAGGTCTATGGTTGGCGAGTGCGAGCAAGCAAAAATTCTTTTTTAAATAAGGTATTAGGAAGCGCAAAAGGTGTTATTGTACCCCACCAATTAGTAAAAGCAACAGGGGATATAATGATTATCAATAAAACTGCGGTGCCGTCGTATTCTGATGATGAAAAAGACGAGTAGTTTTCTTTTTATTTTCCTTTTCTTTATGACATTTAGCTTTGCAGCTATTGATCCTGCGGTGATTGAGCTTTACCAAAGTATGTCGGGAAATGAATTGAGTGAGTCTATTTTACTTTTACAAGAAATGGATGCAGTACAAATATTCATGCATTTGGAGTCGCAAAAGTCAGAACCCGTTAATTATACTGTTTCTTTGGAGTGTGTTCGGTGTCGCGATTCTGTCGAATTGTCGTATTTAAAGGATGGAACGTTGCCTGCCGGCCAAAAAATTCTCAACGGTATTGTTATTCAAACAAATCAAACACTACCAGGCTTGTATTCATATAATGTGGTGGTGCGAACGCCTGAAGGGGTTTATTTTGAGCAAGAGTTGCAAATATTTGTGCAAGCAACAAGGTTTTTCCCCGTATTATCACATTTTCTTCTAGCAATACGTATTTAAAGACTGAGAAATACGCAATTTTGCAGATGAAGAAGTGAACACCAGCTGAGGCTTGCCGATGATGAGCGGAAGTAACTTCTGATGCTCTTTTCCAATGACTCCAAATTCATTTCAAAAAGACGTTCTTGTACTCGTAGATCAAATTCCAAAAGGACGCGTAGTGACGTATAAGCAACTTGCACACATGCTTGGTTCTCGTGCCTATCGTTTTGTTGGTCAATGTGTGAAAAAAAATCCACATCTAGGAAAAGTCCCTTGTCACAGAGTTGTTTGTAGTGATGGGTCGCTTGGCGGATATGTTCTTGGTGTTGATCAGAAAAAGAAATTGTTGGAGAGTGAAGGTATTGTCTTTTTGAAAAATGGAAAAATAGATTTGGATGTGTATGAATTCATGTTTGCAAAAATTAACCAAACATAGTCAATTCACGACGTTCTTTAAATTCTTCATCATTTTTTACTTTCTCAACTGCATCCACAAAATGTTTATTTGCCATTGTATGTTTATTTTCACGAATTGCAAAGTATCCTGCTTCCGTACAGACTGATTTAATTTCTGCACCAGAAAACCCTTCCATGAGCCGTGAGATTTGTTTAATACTAACTGATTTTGAGAGTTTCATATTTTTTGTGTGAATTTTAAAGACTTCTTCAATACCTTCACCTTCAGGGTGTGGAACATGGATGAGTCTATCAAGTCTTCCTGGCCGAATGATTGCGGGGTCAAGAATATCTTTTCTATTCGTTGCACCAATAACTTTGACATTATCGAGTTTTTTAAACCCATCAAGCTCTGCTAAAAATTGCATGAATGTTCGTTGTACTTCTCGCTCGCCACTGGTTCCTACTTCTATTCGTTTTGCAGCAATTGAATCGATTTCATCAATAAAAATAATTGCTGGCGCTTTTTCTCTTGCTCTTTGAAACACTTCTTTGACAAGCTTTGCTCCTTCTCCTATGAATTTTTGTACAAGCTCACTTCCAACAATTTCTATAAATGTTGAATTTGTGGAGGCAGCAACTGCTTTTGCAAGTAATGTTTTTCCAGTCCCTGGCGGTCCATAGAGTAACACACCTTTTGGTGGTTCAATTCCAACTTTTTTAAATAATTCTGGTTTTTGTAATGGTAATTCAATGACTTCTTGCACTTCTTGAATTTGTTTTGCAAGTCCGCCGATTTGATTCCACTCCATTTGCGGCTTTTCTATGATGAGAAACTTATCAATATCAAATTTTTTCATGCTATCTATTTTTTTAATAACAGTAAGATTTTTTTGTTCACACAAAACCGTGTCGCCGGGAGCGAGTTTTTGACATGAGGATGAAATGTTGACATAGAATTGATTTCCATTAGGAACTTTAATGATTGCTTGATTTTTTTCACTTACATATTCTACAACTTCACAAATCATGAGCGCAGGTTGTTGAAAACGAATAAGTTCATGCTGTAGTTGAGCAATTGTTTCGCGAAGCATTCTATTTTCAGCTTCCATTTGCTCATTTTCCCCTTCGTACGTATATTCTGCTTGATTTGTTTTGATTGACATGGGTTTGTGATATTTTTAGTGTTTTTAAACATTTTGAAAACACCCTCGGTTTTTTATGAGCAGAATATTTATAAAACACGCCTCATTTGACAAAAATATGCAACCATCTCCAAATAAAATAGAGCAATTAGCAACGAAAATACTTTCTGAATCTGTCGTTTTAGAAAAAGGACAATCGATTCTTTTAGAGTTTGGGCTGCAAGCAAAACCGTTGGCGCTTATTTTATACCAAAAACTCTTGAAAAATGGATGTCATGTACATATACGCATCGGGGATGATGACTTTTTACGAACATATTACCAACATGTAAACGACCAAGTTAATCATGTGAGTCAAAGCGAACAAGTGTTATATGATACTATTGATGCAAAAATCGTTATTGTTGCAACAGAAAATACAAGTGCGCTTTGTGATGTTGATCCAAAAATTATTTCGCAACGTCGCAAAGTTCTCTCTCCACATTCATATAAAGTGATTGAAAAACAATGGTTGCTTTGTCAATACCCAACAAATGCTTTTGCACAGGATGCAAATATGTCATTATCAGAATATGTAGATTTTGTTTTTGACGCAATGCTTGCGCCATTGGATAATGAACTGATGAAAAAGTTAAAACAGCGACTCGATCAAGGAAAACAAGTACGCATTATTGGTGAAAATACAGACTTGATTTTTTCTATTGATAAAAGAACTGCAATAATTTGTAATGGAAAACATAATTTACCCGATGGTGAAGTGTTTATTGCTCCGGATGAATTTTCTGTCGAAGGTCATATTTATTATGATATTCCAATTAATTTTATGGGACGCATTGTCGAGGGTATCTCATTAACATTTGAAAAAGGTAAAGTCGTACATGCAACAGCGCATAAAAATCAAGATGTATTGCATGCAGCTCTCAGTGTCGATGAAGGTGCATCTCGACTTGGAGAATTTGGCATTGGAACAAATTACTCGTTAACAAAACCCACAAAGCAAATTTTATTTGATGAGAAAATGGGAGGGACTGTTCACTTAGCAATCGGCCGTGCCTATAAAGAAGGCGGTGGCAAGAATGAGAGTGCGATTCATTGGGACATGATTAAGTCGCTTAAAAAAGGGAAACTTTTAATTGATGGCGAACTTATACAAGAGAATGGAACCTTCAAAATTTAAATTAAAGAACGGATTGCCTATTCTTTTATACCCGACGCCTGCAAAAAGTACGAGCATTGTTATTGGTATTCGTTTAGGCTCAATTACAGAATCGCATAATGGCATTTCTCATTTACTTGAGCATGTTGTTTTTGAAGGAACAAAAAAATTTCCTACTGCGTTATCATTTGCAAAATATCTTGAAGATTTTGGAGGAGAATGTAATGGTTCTACAGGCAAAACAAAAACGCTTTTCTATGTGAAAGTTCGTCCTGAACACATTGATGTAGGGTTAGAATATTTATATGAATTGTTTGCACAACCTTTATTGAAAAAAGAATCTATGGAAAAAGAGAAAAAAGTGGTGCTACAAGAAATTGCTGTTCTCAAAGAAGAACCAAGACTTGATCAATGGCGAATTTTTGAGCAAGCGTTATTCGTTAACCATGCTGCAAGATTGCCAGTGAGTGGAACGAGAAAGAGTGTTTTGAGTTTAACACATGAGCAATTATTAGAGCAATATTCTCAAGCATATTGTGCTCAAAACGCATTTGTTGTTGTTTGTGGGAGCATTCCTTTGAAAATGCGTGAAAAGCTATCTCAATTTGAAACAATTCCTAGCGGCAAGCCGATGAAAACGACTTCGGTAGTTGAGCCAAATAAAAAAACTCATAAAAGAACAAAAAAACAATTGCAACAATCGTATATAACAATGGGTGTGAAAGTTGAAAACATTTCAAGTTTAGATTCGATTGCGTTAGATATTTTAGAGGTTATTTACTCAAAAGGTCAATCAGGTTGGTTGTTTGACGAATTTCGAAATAAGCACTCGCTCTCATATGATGTATTTGCACACCATAATGCTGATGGAGATGGTTCATATTTTGCGTGTAATTGTGTCGTTTTACCGAAATTTGAAGAGCAAGCAATTGCACTGCTCAAAGAAATTTTTCAGCGTAAGCCTTCGAAAAAAGATGTTGAATTAGCAAAAGAATTTCTTATTAGTAAATATGTTTTTGATTGTGAGGATACAGTTTATTTTGCCCAGTTTTTATGTGAAGAGGGTTTGGATGGAAGAGAAGAGTATTTGCAAAAAGTTAAAGCGATGACTGTCGAGCAAGTTCATAAATGCATTGATAAATATTTTACAAGTGAGATGACAACGAGTATTGTTTTTTAGGTTGACTTTTTTTTGTGGCTTTATCTAACAATTGTTTTTAAAAAGAGCACGCAGATTTTGCTCAAGAGTCCCGCTTTGAGAATCGCGCGAAAATTCGGTTGCACTTTTTCGGATTCCCATCCTCAAGTTTGAAAGAAGCTTTCAAACAATCACCAAATTTTCTGAATTTGCTGCAAGGTGCTCTTTTTCTTATTTTTTTGGCTGAAGCCCCATTTTACGATAGATATTAAAATAACGTATATTTTACTATTTCTATGCAAAAAGAGCAGTTTGCAAAAATATTTGTAGATACGAGTTCATTGGTAGATTTGATTAAAGAAGATTCACAGTATGTGTCCGAAGAGCTTTTAGAACATCCTTATTGTGTGACTCCTTTAATTTATAATGAGTTTCGACCGAATAAAACAAGAAATCTACTCATAAAGGCAAGAAAGCATGCAAAGAGAGCTTTCCCTCCGTTTGAAAGACAGAATTTTATTAATAGTGTCACAAGAGATATTCGAAGAAAACGCCAAATATATAGGCAATTAGAGCAGTCTCAATATATTCCAAGAGCGGGTACTTCTGATAGTTTAGTTATACCACAACGATTAGGTTTATCACAAGCAGATTGGCAGCTTATTCGTACAGCGCATAGTTATGCACAAGTAGATGGTGATGTTGCTTTGTTAAGTCATGATTTTCATCTTTGTTTAGGCTCGTATGCTTTTGCAAAACGTTTTGGTGGCGGCGTTGACGTTTTTTATGGTAATTTGCAGTCAAATCGATCTTTAATCTTTCCTGAGGACAAAATTGCGTTTCGTGGACCAAAATTAATTGATTTTCCAAAACGAGACGAAGTAAAGTATGTCCCAAACATTTCGTTTTCTCGATTGGAAAGTGCGCCTAGTCGTTAAATAGACAGAACTTCGAGCTATTTGATTTCAAAAGAGTTTTAAGTAAGTGAATTTTTACACGAGTATGGTTAAAAGTGTCCGAGAGCAGGTTTTAGAACAAATTAAGCCAAAAGAAGATGTGTTAAAAATTGTTGAAACTGTTGTTTCTCTCTTAAAAAAAGCTTGTAATGCTGATGTTCGAGTCGGTGGTTCCATTGCAAAACAAACATATTTGGCAAATGATTATGATTGTGATATTTTTGTTCGCTACGGAAGTGATGATAAAGACTTATCTGAATTATTAGAAGCTGATTTGAAAAAGACGCCGTTTTCATTCCAACGAGTTCATGGTTCTCGAGATTATTTTCAAACAGTGTATCAAGGAGTAGCATTTGAGTTTATTCCGGTGAAACATATCACCAAACCAGAGCAAGCACAAAATGTAACGGATATGTCTGTTTTTCATGTAGATTGGATATCTCCAAAATTAAATGATACACTTCGAGATGATATTCGTTTACTCAAACAATTTTGTAAGGCGCAGCGTGTGTATGGTGCAGAAAGTTATATTGGTGGGTTTTCCGGTCATATTTTAGATATTTTAGTCATCTATTACGGTGGATTTGAAGCAGTTTTACAGGCTTCAAAAACATGGAAACAAGGTGGGACTATTGACATTGAAAAACATATGGCGAAAAACTTTAACGCTGATAAATTACATTCGCCTCTCATAATTGTGGATCCGGTTGATCCTTCAAGAAAT
Source organism: Candidatus Woesearchaeota archaeon (assembly GCA_047603125.1). Taxonomy (GTDB): domain Archaea; phylum Nanobdellota; class Nanobdellia; order Woesearchaeales; family DATGWN01; genus JBLKOU01. The sequence continues at coordinate 18,046 of JBLKOU010000002.1, forward strand.
GCTGCAACAGGATTGGCAAACGATTGTTTTTCTCGCTTTCAAAAACACGCAAACGCGTACTTGCAAAATCCATCTGTTGACTTTTTTGTTAAAACACCTTTGTCAGAATTAGCACCAAAATCACTTTGTTATTTTTTTCAATTTACACCGGTGCCGGGGAAAGTGGATGTGAGTGGGGCAAAAGTAAAAAAAGCTATTGAGTTTGTGCTCAAAAACATATCTGAATTTGGCCCTCATGATTTCTTATGGGATTATCAGGAAAAAACGGGTTTTTTTTCTGTAAAAACACCGCTACTTTCCAAAACAAAAACAGTACAAGGTCCGCCATTGAATAAAACGCAACATGTTGAAGCGTTTGTTGCACAACATGAACAAACATATGAGCAAGATGGCCGAGTTTTTGCAACAGTGAAAAGAGATTTTTTTCGTATAGAAGATGCGCTCGAATATTTTTGTCAAAGCACATATGTAAAAGAGCGGGTCGTTTCTCTAACCTGGCAAAAAGCGCAAAATCGCAACGAGTCCACCTAGACTTTCGAGTTGTTTGTGTATTTGATATTCTGTTTCTACAATAAATACAGTTGCTTTTGATTGTTCTGCAAGTTCAATAATTGGTTCAATTTGTTCTGTTTTTGTTTGCAGTAGCGCATCACTTACAAAAAGTGTCTGAATATTTCCCATTTGTGCAGCTTCCAAGCATTGTTCTAAACCATAGGTGGTCAGATTATCAGTTGCTAGATGTTTGAGTGCTTTTTCAAAGTCTGCGGTGATTTTGGATTGCATATCTTCTTGGATGATATTTTCAAATGCGACATTTTTGAGGAGTGCAGAAAAACTTGAATTATCGCTAAGAGAAACGTGTTGTGCTCGTATAGATTCTTTGTTACAGAGTTCGAGAATTTGACTCTTCCAAAAATCAGGCCCTGCAAAAATGATGTGCTGTGCTTTTTTTTGTTTTACGAAGGAGAGAATGTGCTCAAAAAATTCTTTTGTTTCAGTTTGCTGCTGTGCGTGCTTTGATTGATCGTTTTGTAATTGCGTTAATTTTGTGAACCCTTGTTGTGTATAATTTCCAATGATTGCTTGCTGATTATCAAATAAAATAATGAGTGCTTCAAATGTTTTTGTTGCCTGCTCTAATCGTTCAAGCTCAAATGATTTCCATTCTTTTTTGATAGTGAGAGTCATTTTTGTTGTGAGAACAAAGGAATGATGTTCACCTTTTGGTACGTCAGGTGGCCCTTGTGTGATTGTTCCTAATACGCGAAGTCCAAAATCGGGGTCGAATTCGCATTTTTGCACACAAATTTCTAACCATAGAGTTTTTTTTATCGCAGCACTGCTTCTTTGTGTTGTGTCAGTTGTGGGTTTTATTTTTCGTGTAGTCATTCCACTAATATGATCTCCGGATTTAATCACTTTATAAAGGTGGTATAAATCATCGGCAAATTCAATACTCACTTCTCGTGTTCTATTATCGATTGTTTTGATGCGCATGGGCGATATATTTATAAGGGGATTCTATCAATTTATATATGTTTGGTGAAAGAGTGAGATTAAATACAAGAGCAGTGGATGATCGAAGCACGGGCGCACCGTTTGTTATTGTTTTAACGCTGCTGATTATTTTTTACATTTTATTTTTGCCTCCGGGAGATAGAGCAAGTTTGCTTGGAGAAAATGGGCCATCTGGTCCGGGAACGCCTTCGCAACCAAGTCAAGTTCGGCCGGGTGAATCCTTGGTGTCATTAGGTTCTGGAGATTCTTTTGTTTTTGAAGGGCCGGGTCGGGTTACAGTGCAAGCGCAAAATCAGTATGAGCATATGTTGTCTACTTTTGCATTGCGTGGTGAATATGAGGCGCAGATTCTTGCTGAGCGTCAATCTGTGCTTGTTTCACGATCTTTATTTGAGCGCCAAGACCAAGTTTTACAATTTTCAATGGACTCTCCGCACCAAAATGCACGAGCAGTTTTAGACTTTGGGGCAGGTTCTGGATTAGTCACAGTTACACATAATGAAAATACTGTGTTTCAAGGTCCCATAACACAACCTGGCGTTGTTATTGATTTGCCGCGATTATACGAGAAAAACGAACTTCGTGTTCAAGTAGAAAGTCCAGGTTTTGCTTTCTGGACAAAAAATCAATATCCGCTTCGATTTATGCGCGTGCAAGCCGATGTTTTGGAGCAATCAACTTTGGATGCTTCCCAATCATTTAGTCTTCGTCCTATTGAAATTCAGAATTTAAATTCTGCCCGATTACGATTCTTTGCAGAGTGTCAATCCGATGTTGGCAAATTAACAGTTTATATTAATCAGAATCGAACATTTTCAAATGTTGTTGATTGTGGCAATATTAATGTTATTAGCATTGCAAAGAGCAAACTTGTCTCTGGTCAAAATGTCATTGATTTTGAATTAGATTATGGAGTTGTATTGCTGGATCAAATTCGCGTATTAACTGATTTACATCGCGATGAAGGGTTGATGTATTATTTTGATTTGAATCCTGATTTATTTTTAGAAACATCTCGCACAACGGCGGTTTGTGGAGAAGTTGATGGTGTTTGTCCATCTGGCTGTAGTGCCCTTGTGGATAAAGACTGTTGCTTTGCAAATAACCCGAACGCATACTGGTGTCCAACACCAACAGCTTTATTATCTGATCGTTGTGTTGGTTTTGTTGATCAAACAAATGTTGATCGGTGTCCAAGTGGATATGAAGATAGACAAGGTCGAGTGCCAAGTGACTTTCGAGGAATATGCGGTGATAACAACGATGGTGTTTGTCCAGAAGGTTGTCTTCCTGAATATGATAAAGATTGTTGCTTTAAACAAGATGGATTTTGGTGTTCTGACATGCCTGTGGGCGGCGTGAGCAATGTGTGTATTCGTGAACTCACACAAGACACTTGCCCACTTTGTCCGAGTGGATATCGTGCACCACCTGGAAAATCAACACTCTCTTGTACTCCGGAATCTCGTTCATTAGTTGAAGATGATATTTCTCTGAAAACAGAATATCGTATTTTAGCTGAATTTCGTTTTGTTGAGGATGGTTCAAGAAACAACGCAGACGTACAAGTGAATGGACATACATTTACTTTCGATACGTATCGAGGTTTGGCGCAGTATGATATTTCTCGTTTTGTAAACGATTATACGAATTATTTACAAATTATTCCTCGTAGCGAATTCTCATTAGTGCAAACTCGAATTCGCGTAGAACGACGTTAAAATGGTTTCCATAGGTGCTCCTGCAAAGAAAGTTTTGCCGTCAAATGTTTTGACATTTTTAATTCTCTATATTATTTTTCATTATATGGTTGATTTTATTTTATTAGAATTTGATATGAGTTCTAGTAGTGGTATTTGGGCTAGGACATTGGCACACATTATTGTTGCTTGTGTTTTTGCAAATACGCTATTAGGAACAGGAGAGCATGCATCGCAGAAACCAAAAACGATGATGCTCATTGTGATTCTTCCGCTTTTAATCATGGGATTGTCGGGTGTGCTTCCTTTTCCTCCAATTGTGAATCCTCTTATTGCCATGTCACTTCTAGTGATTGGATTATTAATTGCCCTACGTCAAAAAATAGAATTTGGTGTGGGAATTTTAATCACATTTCTTATTTCTTTGTATATTTTACCATTACTTGGAAATTTTTTTGTTAATTTGCCTGTGCAAAATGTTGTTACTACCGGGCTTCATAATTTTCTCACGCCATTATTTATTTTACCGTGGTTTATTTATGTTGTTTTTATACAAGGGTATGTCCCAACCACGGGGGGTGTAGTATTTTTAGGGATTGTTTATTTGGTGTTTATTGTCGTAAGTATTTTTTTCACCGCAAATGGTTTTACATTTGTTAGCGGATATGCTTCTCAAATAGATGATCAGCAGATGCAAACCTTTGTGAGTGGCGTTTCTACAATGCAAAATTTGACCACGCAATTATTTAAGTTAGAAACGTATACAAATCTTTGGAATCAGACGCAAACAAGATTTGATGAGGGAATAGATCGAGCAACTGGTCGAAACTTTGAAGCCAGAGTCGAGCAGGGGGCGGGACGCGAAGTTGGTCTTCGATTAGATTCGGTTCGTATTGCGCAAAACCAATTTGAACCTGATCAGCCAATATTACTTCAATCTCGAATTGAAGCACAAACACTTAATGAGCCAATTTTAGCACATTTTTTTTGTAAAGCCTCAGCTCCACGTTTTGAGCGTTATGGGGAGGTTTTTCCTGAGCAGTTAACTGTGACGAGTTTTGCAAATCGCGGGCTTTCTTGTGAATTTCATCCCCTCCGTCATACACTTGAACCTTCGCGCTCATATGAGGGTATTCTTGGAGCGCGGTTTACATTTACAAGTCTTGCCTATGTCAATCGATATTTTGTTCGAGATGATATTTATACGCAACTTTCCTCTTCATCGCAGCGATTACGACCTGAGCAAGCCTTTTATCAATCCTATGGAATTACGACTCCAAGAACAACGCCGTTTCAGACACGCGGGCCTATTAATTTAGGTATAACTGTTGATTCGGAAGTAATTCCTCTTGCGCCCGATGATCGTTTTTTGATGACTGCGTATATTGAAAATGGTCGTCGTTGGGATGGGAAAATCCATCGCATTCGTGAAGTATTATTATCAATGCCAAGGGGTTTACAAATTCGTGAAGATGCAAATGGATTATCATGTACGGCAAGTGGTTTGGCGGGCAATTTTTCACGATTAACAGTATGTGAAGATTATACTGCATTTGAAGATGTTGATTGTCAAACATATACACACATTCGATTTTTACCTGAAACGGGCGAGTTAACTGATTCACAGCGTCAAAGCGTGCTCTTTTCTTGTCAAGTAGACGTTGCATCTGCAGATCAATTGCTTGCAAATGCGCCATTTTCGATGAGAAGCTTGCGCATGCGCGCATCATACGAGTATGAAATTACGCAATCGCGTCGTTTCTCAGTTACTGATGGAGATGTAACAATTGTGGATGAGTCCGTTGAGAATCAACGATTTTGTAATGCGCATGAGCATCCGTATCAACAGCACCCTGTTGGATCATACATGTTTAATTTTAATAATGAATTACGTGAGCAATATAATGAAGCCGTGCGTACAATTTTTGAAAAACCTTCATATGAGTCGGTTTTAAATGATGCAGCCTGTGTTGAGCGCAATTTGCTCCTTGGTCAAGCAACATATTTTTGGCCACAAACAAGTTCGGGCAGTTCGATTGCAAGTCAGTATTATGGTCATTTTCGTGTAACGCCACGTATGCTTAGTGATTTGATTAATTTTGATTATCAAGATTATGCCTTGCTTGCTGATGAAGACCCTCGAATTATTTTGCAAGCACAACACGAACAAATCGCAAAAGATTATGCTTCTGTTGTGGCGGATCTGTGTGACCCATTCTCCATAGAATGTCTTGTCGGGAAATTTAATTGTGGAATAGGGTTTGAGCTAGGTAATTTGAATTCCTGTTTTGATCGCTCATTCTGTCAATATTGCCATGATACATTGGTTCCACAAATTTCCACAATTGTTGGTCAAGTGGATTACTTCTCTAGTCGGGAATAGTTTTTTCCAGTATCTTCGACTAGATTTGTATTTTTTTTTTGTGAACCCGTTTGAAGGTTAGTTAGCGGCAAAAGAAAAGCATAACTCCTTGGCGTAAAATCAAAAATCAGAGCGATTCATGCAGCTCTGATTTTGCAAACTTGACAGCTGTCGTGAAATCGCCGAGTTATGCGAAATTAATGTCGTCGACTAGGTATTAGATAGATTTTTAAATAATAACTTTAAAACAGAGTTATGCGTTTTTGGAATATTGTCAGGTCCATTTTTTTTTTCAGAGAGATTTAATTCACAATTAGGGAATGCTATAATAGGCTCAACTTCGTTTTATTTGCTTCAATGGTTTGGTATTTTTGCAGCTTTGCCTATTGTTTATGGTATTTACTTAGTGGTACTTGAATTTATTCGTGGTAGTGGAGCTTGGTTTGGTCCTGATTTGGCACTCGTTTTATTATCTGCTTTTATAGGATTATTGGTGATGGTGTTTGCGATATTATTTGTATTTTTGATAGGATTATCTTTTTTGTGTAGTTTACTTTTAATTTATCCTAATTCAAAAATGTCATTTTCACAAGTTTTTGAAGTTCATATTCTTTCATCGACACCTTTATTCATAAGTATGTTTATTTCAATGATAACTCTTTTTTTGTCTTATTATATTTCTTATTTATTTAAAATGTTGCCATATTATTTTTATTATTATTTTATACACATTGTTCCATTCTTTTTACTTGTTGGAGGAATTGTTATTTCTTTTTATTTACAGTATGGCGCTTGGAGGAAAGTATATTCTATCCCGATTAAATCTTTTTTATTTTCCCAAATACTTTTTAGTTTGACAATTTTTATTTTATTTGCAATTATTTTATATCTTTTATTAAATCCTTATATTTTTTATAGGTTTATTTAATCTAAAAATATTTTTAACGGGGTTTTCATTTTTTCTTATAAAATTATTGGAAGGTGCTGCATCGATGACAAAACTTAAAAACTCGATTCGTTATTACTAGCGTATGTATCGACATATACTTGTTTTGGTAGTTGTTTTGTTCTTAGTGAGCGCGTGTCAAGGCGGTCCTCGCGGAAGTGTGACAGATGATGATTTTCGCACTGGCACACAAGCAGTTGCTCTTAATTTTGAGCGAAATGCACCTCCAAATCAAATTATTTCAGGAGATACTTTTAGTGCTGCACTCACACTTGAGAATCGTGGAGCCGCAGATGTTCGTCGCGGTATTATTATTTTATCAACTGATGAGTCGATTCTTTCTTTATCTGGTCAGAATAGACAATCATTTTCCCTGGAAGGGAAATCACGGACGTATCCACGCGGCGAGAGTGATTTAATTGTTTTTGGTGGTCGTGCGCAACCGTTAACATCGCAAAGTCAGCGTCAAGATACACAACTAATTGCGACTGTTTGTTATGATTACCAAACATATGTGTTTGAAGATGTGTGTATTGATATGGATCCCTATAATCAAAACCCGCATCTTGATCGTATTTGCCAAACGCGAACAATTTCTCCAGGTGGTCGAGGAGGTCCAGTTGGTGTACGTACTATTGATGTGCGATATGAACAACAAGATCAACGGTTCGTTCCAATTATTCAATTTGAAATAGCAAAATTAGGAAGTGGGTTTATTTATGAGCATGGTCGAAGTGATTCTTATTGCGGCTCACGCTCGTTTGGTGGTGAGGCGAATCTTGTGCAATTTGATGCGACACTTTCTGATATTCCTTTAGACTGTCAAGGATTAACGCGAGGGGTTCATGGGTATTTTCAAGTAGAGTTGCGTGATGGTTCTGCGCGTGTTTCTTGTTTTTCAAATTCATATGATCGCCAGTTTGGTTCGTATGTTGCGCCCTTATCTATAGATCTGCGTTATGGGCATACACATTCTGTTTCTCGTCAAGTTTCTATTGTACGATAAGTATATAAATTATGATAGCTTCCCCACATGTATGGTCGCAAGACAACCAAGTTCGACATTACAAACCGTTGGAGCATTATTGGTTACTGTGATTTCTTCAGTAATCATGATAGTATTGAGTATTTTGTACTTTATGCTCACAATTTGGGTTATTCGAGTAGGTGCATCATGGGCTGGCGCAGAAGCGGACGGAAACATGATTGTACTGACTGCAGGTATTGTTACTGCAGCAATTTTGCTCGGTTCAGCTCTTCAAAGACGGTAAATCTTTTTGTTTTTTCTTTTTTTAATTTAGAAAAGGGTCTGGATTGTTTTCAATGTTATATTTTCCATTATTTGTTCGGTAATATTTTTTTTCTGAACCGACGGGACATCCTTCGGGGAATTTTGTTGTTGGATAGAGAAAATCATATCGATAGTGCATTGGTCCCCAATATTGATTGTCTCCATGGATAGCTCCAGCTTTATTATATTCGCTTAGATTTGTTTGAATTTTTTGTAAAAACGGCGTAAGTCTGTTTTCTGTTATGATTGCTTGGTGGATGTAAATTGTTATGCCTTTTCCTTTTTGGTTTGGACTGCATTCTTTGAAGAATCGTTTTGTGGATAGCTTAACAATTAGTTGAAAATGTTCCAATGTTTGTTTCATGAGATTATATGCGAAGGCAACATCTTGAATATTTTCACAGAAAATGTGTATTTTCCAGCCAGAAAGTGGGAATTTATTTGATTGTATTGTAAAAAACATGTTATTTTCATTTTCTAGTTCTTGCAATACTCGCGATTGGAGGGGTTGCTTATCACAAAGATCAATGACTTTGAGTCGAAGACCATATATTCGGGGAATATAATTGGGTTCTCTTATTCTTGAGCGAACTTCTTGAATGTATTGAATGATTTTTTGTGCATCATAAGTAGTTTTTTGTGTTTGTATGGTTTTTAGTTGCTTTAGAAGTTCAAATAATTGCTCAAATGAGGTTGTTTCATAAACAGCGTCTGAAATAAGTTGTTCGTTTTGCATATGTATGTATTAATGCTTGTTTCTATAAAAATATGCCTTTTTTACTTAACAATATTTATAAATCAGCGACGATAAAAAGAACCTATGGTACATGAGCGCCACTTCCATGTAGGATATGTAGTAATGTTTTTTCTTGCACTGTTATTATATTCGGGCTGTGCTGGTGGTGGCGTATCTGAGAGTTCATATAGGAGTGGTTCACAAGGGATAGAACTTCGTTGGGCTCAGGGTAATCAATATGACTTTTTTGAAGGGGAGCCTGTTTCTCTTTTATTAGATGTGCGAAATCGTGGTTCTCATCCTGTGCAACAGCAAGATATGAAATTATTTTTAACCGGTGGTTTTGATCGAACGTATTTGCCCTTAGAGATTAATCAAGTGCCCGGAACGTTAGAAGGGAGAACGCGTTTTGATCCTCGTGGAGATTTTGGTGAATTAATCACAATTGGCATGAATCAACCTGCACGTTTACCTGTTCATAGAAAAGAATTTGCGCAATCTGTTCATGTGACTGCATGTTATCGGTATAAAACACAGACATTTGCTTCTGCATGTGTCGATCCTGATCCATTTAATCGTCGGCTTGCAAGTAAGGCATGTCAATTAAATGTGCGAGGCTATGGTGCGCAAGGACATCCAGTTGTTGTGAATAGAATTGATCCAGTTGTAGCGGGAAACGATATTCGCTATACGATTTATTTTTCTAATCAAGGCAGAGGAACTGTTTATTCGCCGTCTTTATCACTTGATGCTTGTGGACTTAATACGTACGAGCAGCGTTCGACAAATGTGGTAACGGCAACAGCAATGCTGGGGAGTCGATCACTTCGCTGTGAACCTACGGGATTAGTTCGTTTGATTAATAATCAGGGGATGCTGGTCTGTACTTGTCAAAATTGTCTTGAGGATAATGCGTTTGAGACAACACTGACTGTGGAGCTCTCCTATATCTATGGGTCGTCAATTAGCACCAATATTCGCTTGTATAGTGACTAAATAATAGATACATTTATAAAATAAAAACGCCAGTTTTTTCAATTAGGTGATATTATGAGATATTTAGCTGTACTTTTTATCGTTTCGGCGCTTCTAGTCGCAGGTTGTGGCGATGGTTCGCGAGATTCAGGGTTTACAAACCCATTTATCGGAGGCTCTAAAGCGCTTGATTTACGATTTCAACCTGGTGCGCCAGTTGATGAAATCCAAGATGCGGGTAATTTTCCGTTTGGCGTGACTGTTGAAGTAATCAATGTGGGTGAGAGTGACATTGATGTGAGTGATGGATATATCAAAATTGATGGGATTAGCCCAGAAGACTTTGGTGTAACATCTGGTGACTTTCGTCAAGAATTGCCGCCAATGCGTGGTGCAACAAAAAGTGGTCAAGGTCAAATTATTAATGGTGATAGGGACGCAGTTTCCTTTGGTCCAATGACATATATGCCACGATTAGCTGGAAGTGTATCTTCAGTTACGGTTCGAGCACTTGCTTGTTATAATTATGAAACGCGCGCAACAACAACGCTTTGTGTGAAATCCAATCCAATGGATCCAACAACAACGGGTGATGTTTGTGACGTGAGTGGTCCAAAAAGATATGCAAATAGTGCAGGTCCAATTCGTGTAGTTGATGTTGTACAAAACCCGTCCGGTCGTGATGGAATTCAAGTTGCATTGACTATACAGCCAACATCTGCAAATAATAATTTTTATAGAGCCGACTCGGAATGTACGCGACAAGTCACAGATCCAAATATTCGACAAGTATATGTTGAAGTTGAACCAATCCTTGGTGGTCGATTACACCCAACATGTCGTGGTTTTGTTGAAGGACAGGGATCTTCAGGATTTGTACGGTTTTCCTCTAATACTGATAAGCGAGAAATTTATTGTACTTTTGATGTTTCGGATGTTGAGGTAGATGCAGAGGTGCAAATGGATTTGTCTATTAAATACCGTTACGAGGACATTATTTCAAAACCAATTCTTATTAGAAGTTCTACATAGAACTTTTTTTTTGTTTATTTTTTTCTTTTGTGTGGATACGTAATCTGGTATAGTAGATTGTTTAATATAATTTTTTCTCAAATAAACCCTTAGTTTCTTGAAACTAATTCTTCATAACTGACGAATTTAATTGAATCATGTTTATCGTAGTTTTTTTCAGGAGTTACAAGTAATAAATTAAATTCTTTATGTTTTTTTTTAAAATCAAGCAATCCTTGAAACTCTCTTTCTTTAATGTTCGTTGTGTCAATTGTTACGTTTATTGCAAAATCTTTTGCGATGAAATCGACTTCGGTATTTTTTAGCCAATACATGATTTCTTCATTAGTTTGAGAAAGGCGTATTGCAACCAAGTTTTCAAATTTCATCCCTTTGTTTTGTTTCGTTGTATTGATAATTTGAAAAAAACCGTTATCGGATATGTAATATTTTGGCTGAATATTTTTATCAAAACGTCTTTTATATGAGTAGGAAAAATGTTTTACTTGAATAAAAAGATACGCGTCTTTCATTGCATTTATGTAATTTTCAACAGATTCTTTATCAATTTTCAAAGCTTTTGCAAGGCTATGGAAACTAAATCTGCTGCCGCTATTTTCAATTAAATACTTTGCAAGATTTTTTACATTTTCTCCATTTTTTATATTATGTCGTTGAATGACATCTTTAACCAAAATATCCTCAAAGTATTGTTCTAACAGAACTTTTTTTAATTTCGGACTTTGCTCCAAAACAACTTCAGGAAAACCCCCAAATAATTGAAATTCTTCTAACTGTGGTTTGAGGGTAAAATATTTATATTCTTCAAAAGATAAAGGTTTTATTTCCAAAGTAATATTCCTTCCAGTCAAAAGTGTTGAGAGTTCTTTTGAGAGGAGGGATGCATTTGAACCCGAAACAATGAATTTAATTTCTTCATTTCGATCATATACTGTTCGTAAAAATCTCTCCCATTGTGATATAACTTGTATCTCATCTATGAAAAAATAAATTTTCTTATTGGAATTTATGTGTTGTTTATAGATTTCTAGTATCTTTTCAAATAGTTCTAATGAGTGGGAATTTCTTAATTCATAACTTTCAAGATTAATGTAGAGTAATTGTTCTTTTGCGACGTTTTGTTTAATCAATCGCTTCATTAACTGCTTCATCAAGGTCGATTTTCCGCAGCGTCTAACTCCTTTAAGAACTATGATTTCTTTTCTCGGCAAGTATTCTTGAATTTCTTGTAAATAGAGTGAACGCTCTATACCTGCATCTTGTTCTTGATCCCATAAATTTTCTTTTTTTAGCGTTTTTAGAAGGGCAGCATCTGAAATCATGATTTTGCAGAATCCTCGAACTATATAAACTTTTTCATTTTAACCGAACCTTTTTTAAATAAACTGAAGGCGTGCGCTTATTATTTATATAGAGTTTCGGTTAGAAGATCGTTTTCTTTTGTAAGTGACTTTTTTTCAATCTAAACTCTTTAGTTACTGTTACCACCAAAAACTATCATCATAATTATCGGCATCGTCTTCAAGTTGATCCATACTTTCATTCAAGAAATTATCAATGAATATTGCAGTTTTTTGAATTGACACATCATCTCTCACTAAAGAATTTGGAATTCTTAACGTCAAAAAACCTTTTTTAAATCTGCCAAAGCTTGCTCTGGTTTAAGGTTATGGTGACTACCATCCACTTCGATATTGACTTTTGCATCAACGATTGCAAGATCAATGCTTTTGTAACCATCATATTTTTCAAACTCAACAAACCAACCTTTATTTTTAAGCAAATAGCCTAATTTTTTTGCTTCTGGCGTAGGTTGGCATCTTCTACAGAGGGGTTTGAAAAAGTATTTCTTTGAATAATCAAATTCTTGTTTAGTAATTGCAAGTTTACATTTTTTGCAAAAATATTTCATGTGCTGGTAATTATTGGTATAATTATTAAAGCTTTCTACATAAGATTCTTGATTTATTCGAGTGTTGCTCTAGAACTGTAGTTTTTTTCGTTTATCGCACTACTCTTTTTTCACCAAACACATATATGCTAAGAACGCTTCGAGTTGTAAGTATTCATCGCTTCCTTCAGTCATGCGAAATTCAACATCGCCACATCTATCAATGAGTTTGATTTTAATGCGCTCTGGTATTTGCAGATTCCATAATTCTTGTTGAATTTGTTTTATGATATCGCTTCCTGATAAGCCGTGTTTGAGCATGGTTTCTAGCAATAAAGTTCGTGCTTTGAGAAATTCATTATCAAGACAATGGTTGAGAATACCAATAACTTCTTGTGGTCGTGCAACGCTTGAGAGTTCAAAGACTATATCTTCTGTTATTGTTTTAGAAATTGCACTGCAACTTTGTAAAAGGTTTTTCACTCTGCGCCCATCACCCTGTGTTACTTGAAAAATCGCTTCTTTTGCTGATGGTTCAACAATTATTTGTTCGCTTTTGCTGACTTGTTCAATCATTTCAAACACATCTTCTTTTTCTAATGGTTTGAAGCGAAAAACAGTGCAGCGTGATTGAATAGGATCGATGATTTTGGATGCATAATTACACGAAAGAATAAATCTTGTCGTTGTTGTGTAATTTTCCATTGTTCGTCTTAGAGCCTGCTGTGCTTCTTTTGTTAGTGCATCACATTCATCAAGATAGATAATTTTGAAGGGAACAGAATCGATAGCTTTTGTTCGTGCAAAGTCTTTGACTTTTGTTCGTATTACGTCAATACCTCGCTCATCTGAGGCGTTGAGTTCTAAAAACGATGATTTATAGTTTTCTCCAAAAAGTTCTTTTGCAATTACAAGTGATGTTGTTGTTTTCCCAACACCTGCAGGGCCTGAGAAGAGAAGATGGGGGATGTTTTTTTGTTCGACAAATGATTTGAGTCGCTGAACAATTTTTGTTTGTCCTCGGATTTGTGAAAATGTTTGTGGTCGAAATTTTTCAACCCAGATTGCGTGTTGTTCTTCCATATGAAAAAAGAATTGGTTTGTAATTAAAAGGTTTTTGTTTGAGGACAGTGCTTGCACTTCTTTTCATAAATTTCGGGCACTGTTTTAGGTTGATGTGACTTTTGCGACTTTAGTTGTCCCCAATTTGGGTACATCTTAAATCAAAGGCGACTTGGTAAATCAACATTTTCTCAAGGTAATTTTTTATTAAAGAAATCTTGAAACAATTAAGTACAAAACGGTGTATTCTTAAGAAATCGTGTTTATAATTTTCAAAAAGAAAGGAAAAAAACTATATGATGTCTTCTTCAGCAATAACTAAAAAGTCACCAGTTGCGATAACTGCGCTGTAAGGAATCAAAATATTATTCTCTTTATCGTGCTCTAACTCGAGTTTTTCAGTATAGACTGTTGGATTTACCAATACAATATTGATTAATTCTCCACTTCGAGTCTCAAAAACAAGATCGCCTACTTCGCCGAACCGTTTTCCGTTTTTGGATACAACTGTCTTTCCAATGAGGTCTTTTGAAAATCTTTTTTCTTCGTCTGCCATTGTCGTGTAGTGGTTGTGTAATGTCACCTATATAAATGTTTCTCTTTGTAAAAAGGGAGATTTTTATATGAGGGGGTATTTATGGGTAGTTATGATAGCGTTGACAAAAAATGGTCTGCAAACGCGCGAAGGTGTGCCTGTAGTTGTAAGTACGAAAAAATGGACAAAACAAACGGTTCCTCGGGGAAAGTTTGCAGTCTATGATGCGTCATTTGCTGTATTGGATGATATTCGCTTTGTGTTAGAGAAGGGTTTTTGTCAAATGGTTGTTGGACTTGAGCGACGAAGAGAATCTGATTTTATGCACCAGTTTGCATCGGGGTTTAATCATATTCATGCTCGGTTTTGCGCAAAACATGGCATTATCGTCGGGTTTGTGTTTGAAGATGTGCTCAAAGATCGTGCCTTTGGTCGAATGGCTCATATTTTACGACTCTGTGAGAAGTATGGGGTTTCTTACACTTGTGTCTCATTTTCTGGTTTACCCTTGCATGAGCCGGACATTTTGTGTTTGTTTTCACTTTTGCTGCAAAAATAGGTGGTTGTCGTCTTGGCAACACAAAAACTATTTAAATGGTAATTGTGCTTTTTAAAAGCATATGGGTACTATTCGGGTGTGGGTTATCGTATTATTATTCTTTCTTACTTCTAGTGTAGTTTTTGCTGGTGGAGTTGGTTCAGTTTCTTTGAAACCATTTGATGAATGTACTGAGGATGATGATCGGTTAGCATTATTTTATGTTGATAATCGCACGAATGCGCATGTTTGGAGAGATTTGCCTGAAGGGGCAACGAGCGGGTATGCGGTTTGTTATACAATTCCTGAAGAATTACAAGGTGTAGATGGGTTATTTGAGAAAACAACTGATGGTAATCATTTCATTTTACAATTAACTTCTGAAAGTGATGCACACGCGCATGGTCCAGGGGATTGGTTTAGTGTTAATGCGACGAATGAACTGGGTGCGACATTTTATATTCCTTCTGATTCACAAATAAAAGCGAATGGTGTAACATTAAGTGACACGTGGGTAGATATAGATGAGTTAACTGACGTTTATAATTTATTCGTGATGCGAAATGTAATTTTTGCAAATGGGAATGTTCCTTTTTCTGGTAAAACTGCTACTGGAGCGTCTTTTACTTCGCTTGATTTTTCAGGTTCACAAACGTGGATTTTAGGTGCGACGGATTGGGTTGAGGTAGGTGACAATGCAAATTCACTTTCTAATTCTGTTCCTATTGCGTTTACTGGTTTTGATTGTCGAAGGGAGGGTGCGAATTACGGTGATCTTGCAGACGGTGAACTTCGAATCGGTTATTTAGATTCAACAAATCATTTTTCTTTTGATGAAAATGGTGTATATTCGGTAGCTCAAATTATTTGTACAATTGAAGAACCTGTGCAAATTTGTACGGATGAACAAAAAGCTCAAGGGTTGTGGTATGAGCTGTTGGATGACTTTTCAACTTTACCTGAAGTGGGAAATAATGTAGCAGTTCGACATGGGACTAGAAGTGATTTATTTGAGACAAATCACCTTCATATAACATTTGATAAAAAAGAAGGATCTAACCCGGACTCGGTTTCACTTTCTGGTTTGGAAGCATCGGGGGATGGATATTTGGAATTTTATTATTTTCCAGAACAGTCTTTAGCTTTGGATGTAAAAATAAATGGTCAAACATATTTTGTAGAGGATCACATAATTGGTTCACTTAATTTGCAGCGACAAGTTACTGGTTCTCCACGAATTGATAGGTGGAATAAAGTGCAGATTTTTGTTTCGGGAGGTGTTAATTCAATTGAATTCTTATTACCTGAAACGCCGTTAACAAATTTACAACCACAATATGTTTATAGAATAGACGGTTTGAGTTTTCATCCTAATAGTGGTCGAAATTATTGCGGCAGCGATGGCGAGTTTAATGCAGAGATATCTGAAGATGCTTGTTCTGCAATTCCTGGTTTGACATGGACGGGCAATAGATGTTGCGGGTTACCTGATGATCAAAATTATGTTGATGACAATGGTGTTTGTGTAAATGGTCGAGTTCTCATGGAAGAAAAACCAATAACGAAGGTAGCTTTTGATGTATTTTATGATGGAAAGTCGCGGCACGTTACGGATTTTTGTTTTGATAATTTGTGTCATATTTCCCTTCCGCGAATAGACGGAGAGGTCTCAACTATTTCTCGCCCGGGTTGGTTACGTTTTGAAGGAAATGGTGCAAATATTACTCATATTGAGTCCAATACAAAATTGACACTTGATCAAGACATGTTGTTATTGGTTGATTCTTGGAATTTATCTAAATCTTCTAAAGACGATGGCTGGATTAGAGATATAACTGAACGAGTCATGATTTATGGTTCATTATATGGGAGAGTAGCTGATTCCGAAGAGCCGGATCGTCACTTTCTTATTGGTGAATATCAATTTTCGGGAGTTGACGTTTATTTTCTAAATGAAGAAGAAGTCGATGAACAAGTGGTAGCGGGTTCTGCAGTTCAGGCAAAACTTGCGTATTTGAGAAACAATGAGGCCTATATTTATACTCGCGGTACATTTACCGACCCAAAATTTTTAATTGGTGATCAAGAGTGGATTTTAGAACAAGATTCTGTTCAAGATTTCCCTGAACCGATGAGTACATTTTTATCTAATTTTACTATAACGGAAAAAAATACTTATGTTGTTCCGTCTGATTTCTCACTACCGAATCAAAGACCGATAGATATTTTTTTTCAATATACAACTGAGGATGTAGAAGTGAAAACAATACATTTACGGACGCTGGTTGGTTCGCCTACTTCTGGAACGCAAAATTATTTTGCGTTGGTGGAAGATGAGAATTTTATTGTTGTGAATCATACTGATGCAAATTATTTGGGTACAAAAGTATTTTTTGTTTTTGGAGAAAACAATGAATTAATACGCACAAAAAGAACTGATAAAACGCACGAGATTGATTTGATTGGAAATGAACAAGGTGCAAGAAAAGTTGTTGGTTTTTATTACGATCAATTTGGTAACCCAGTACAAGAAGTTTCGTTGGATTTAGATTCTGGTTCTGTGGAGGAAAGTTCTGATGATTCCGTTCAATTAGATACACCTATTGAAATTCGAGGGCGCGATGGAACATTTGCAAGATTTGAAGGAACAGAGAATAGTCGTCAAAGTTATGATCCAAAACAACTTATAAGAGTAAGTTCAAATATAGCGCAATTTATTTATTCTTCTCGTGGTGGTAATTTAGCACTTCGTGCGTGTATTTCTGAGCCCGAGCAGTTTTCAGCGTTGAATCCTATGAAAATAGGTGGTGCTTGTCATATTGCATATTTAGATTATCGTTGTGTTCCTCCTGATGTTCTTCCAGGTGACGGCACAGGTTTCTTTTTCCGCTATCCTGAGGGTAATGTCGTACCTGCTTCAAAGCCGGAAAATGATGGATCGTCAGCATATCAAATGCATTTTTCACAAGGTGTAGGAACTGCTTGTTGTGGGCAGGATTCTTGTTGGACGGGTGTGAGTTGTATTGATGATGGCGAAACGCTTGGTCGACACACATGTCTTGCAGGAGAGTGGGCACTTGCACAGTTGAAATTTAGTCCGAATGGAAAAGAGAGTAGTTTTTGTTCACAACCAAGTCAGTGTTATGTTGGTAGTTTTGCTGAAAGTGACATGTTTGAAAAAACGTCAACGGGCGGGTTACTTGCAAACAACTGTGTTGAAAATCAAACACGTTTTGGCGATTATATTTGTGCTGATGGTGGTTGGGCTTCAAGAGAATTTGAGCTGGCAAATTTATTGTTGCATATTGCAGACGTTGAGGACGATGACAAAACATTCCAACTTATTTGTGATACGCCTCGTAACATTTTAGATAGTATGGAAGTTACTTTGGAAGAATTTTCTGATTTAAGGGCGTATAATGCGTTAATAGTGGGAATGCAACAATCTAATAATGTGCTTTGTAGTAATACGCAAGAATGTATAAAAAAAGCATGTATTTTAAATACAAATCAAAATGAGGTTTCTTTTGGTGTCACAATCCCTGTTCCCTATAATGAATCTGCGGGAATTTGGAATTTCTTAGGTTTGAGTTGTAGTGGAAGTGGTTTACAAAAATGTAGTTCCAATGTACTCGGGAATGAGTTTGCAATTCATTATTATCCGCCTCAACAACAGTTGATTTTTTCACAGGTTTCTCAAGCGGGAAATATTTTTACACGCTTTATTGAAGCAATAAGAAACTTATTTAGATTACGCTCTGAATTTTTGATCAACGATCTGGTGATGCCAAATATGGTTGTAAGTAAAACATATTTGCAGGGCGAGGGGAACGAAGTGTATTATTTTGCAACAGTGCGCGATGTATGGGATGATGATTCTAAAAGTACAGACATGGAATTACAAGTTATTTCACACCGGGATTTTTCGAGTGTAGCTGAGGAAGTTGCTAAGCGTCTTACGGGCAATAATATTGATTTATCCACGGAACCGGCTACTAACATGACTATCGTTGTCGCTAAATCGAATACTGCAAAAGAAACGATACTGACCCAATGGCCTCATTTCACTTGGCATCTTGATCCTAAAATTAATTTGGATTAAATCACATGGCTCTTATGACTGCGCGTGGACAAGTAACTGTTTTTTTAATCATCGGCCTAATTGTTTTTATGGCATTTGCTTTGTTATTGACATATCAACCGCGAACATCGGTAGAAGATTTATCTCCTGCGGATGCAACGCCTGCAAGAATTGCAGTTGAGACATATCTGCGCCAGTGTTTACAGGAAAGTGCGGACACTGCCACGAAAACTATTTTGTCTCAAGGAGGGTTGTGGTTTGAAAGTCAGGGTGGTTCGGATAATGATGAAAATTTTGATTTTGACAAACCTGTTGTGCTTAGACATGATGTCTTGCCACGTCATAGTCCTCCATATTATCCTCATAATTTAAGTGGTCGATATAATGCGACGCTAGAAGAGCTTTATATTCATTTTCATGAACAAGGATTATTATTATTTCCATTATTTGGAAGAATTGACCCGAGGGCTGAGTCGGGGAATTTTTATTTGCCCCGTCTTTGTGATCTTGAAGGGCCGAATTGGCCTGGCCATACTGATCATGGACGAACGTGTGAGTCAGATGTCTATGATACAATTGGTTCTGTTTCTTCAATACAAAATAAAATTCAATCATATACGACTGGAATCTTTCAAAACTGTATTGAGAGTTTGAGTGGGCGGGATGCGCCCGTTGCACAATCTATTGCACAAGAGAGTTTTATTCATGTTATTTATTCAAACGATGGGGTTGAATATGTGGCAAAGGTTCCAACACAGGTAAATATTTCAGATGTTACGCTTCGATTAAATGATATTTCCTATACGCAACCTCTGCGAATTAAACCGATGTATAATCTCATTTTTTTTGGTATGCGTGAGGAGACTATTAATGCGAGTTTTATGATTGAGAATGCAAGCCATTGGGATTCATTGATATATTGTAATTATAATGGAACAAATTCTCTATGTTTATTGCCTGGTTTACAAATAACGCGGGAGAATAAGACTTATGAGGACAGACATTATGACTTAATAACAGTTGTAGACACACAAGTTCCGCGCAGAGTGTTTTCTGTTTATTTTGAAAATCGTCCGCCAATAATTGAGTATCCGTCATATTCGCCATTTGTTGTGCAAGCGGACGAGACATTTAATATAACGCCTCGTATTATTGATCCGGACGGCGATACTGTTTGGACTGTTTTTTCTCGATATAATGGGTCTGAATGGATAAACGACACTTTATTTCGTTTTAATGAATCCCAATTGTATGAAGAAGGGGATTATTCTTTAGGTTGCCCTGGGAATGTGTGTGCGAATTACACTGTTGATGTTTGTGAATTTGCGCAGCTGGGGACGCATAATTTTCGCTTATATGCTGCTGATCGTGGGGGGCCGTATGACTTTTTTCCGATTGATATTACGGTAAAGCCGGCCGATAACCTGGATAGTTGCTCAGGCTCTGTGTGGGATGCTTGCGCAACAGGTATGAACTCTACTTGTGTTGAGGTGTTGGAGGGGTATGGTGTTGATTTTAATCCTGCTGATGGAATATTTGAAGGTTGTGATTTAGAAGAGTGTTTAGGTAATTCATGTACTTTGTGGGGAGGTACAGATGTTCCGTTTCCGCAGCACGGCCAAGCGCTTTTTAACAAATTTTGTTAGCCGTAATAATTCCTTTGCTTTCCCGTCGGGGAAAATAGAAAACTATTTAAAAGAAACTAGGCATTTTTAAACACTAAGAGGGGTCAGCAGTGCGTATATTCCTAACAATTTTATTTTTATTCACCATTCTTCTAGTTTCCCCTGTTTATGCTGATGATGTAAAGTTTGGTTGTTATGTCCATAATTGGGATACGTTTATAGAGACAAACAGCTGTAGTGGTACAACGACATTATTGCAGGATTTAGATGCTAGTGAGAAATATGATGAATTAGTTTCTGAATATGAGGCAGATTCCGATGAGTTAAGCGCAAGATTTGCGGCGAATAAATATTGTACTTCTACTCAGCGAGAGGATTTTGGAGATGTTGCCGGCGATTTAGCTGAGTTTTGTTCGGGTGCTATTTGTGATTTGGGCGACGGAAGAACAGTGCCAAGACTTTTTGGTAATTGTAGCGACACGAAGGCTTTTTTTGAAGCGAATCCTGACTCGCTTCCTTCAGACCCAGATCCGGACCCCGACCCCGACCCGGACCCTGATCCAGACCCTGACCCCGACCCCGACCCGGACCCTGATCCAGACCCTGACCCCGATCCAGATCCAACAGACCCGCAAGTTTGTCAAAATGTCTGTAACTTACAAACACATGTGTGCAGTAGCTCAGTTTCTGGCGAATTCAATAATGTTGGGCCCGGCTCTGTTTGTTGCCAACCAGACTACTGTGTAGAAAAGCCTGACGTTGATTTGGAATCACGCACAATTTCAGGAAGTGTTGAGCGCCCAGGAAATTTAGAAGGGAGATTATATCAAGTTCGAGCACTACAAACAGATGGAGAATTTGGAGCGTCGGTCTCTCAAACAGGATCCTCATATGAACTTGAGAATTTATTACCCGGTGTTTATAATATCACTATTACTAATTTTGACAGCGATCCCACGTATAGAATTGTTGATGTGACTGAAGAAAACAAAACTGGCATTAATTTTAATTTAACAACTGATAATATACCAACCGTTATTGTTACAGATGAAGAAGGGGGGGCTTTAGGGGGCACATCTGTTGTTGTGATAGGTGGCAGCGTGTCACAAATAACACCTTCCAGTGGAACTGTATATTTGGTTGGGGCAAATTTAGGTAGTTTAGAATTGTTTATTGTCAAAGACGGTTATATACCGCTGCGACAAACACATGATTTTGGTGAAGAAAATCCATTTACTGCACGATTGCAAACAAAAGATTGTTTACAGGACGAACCTCCTGCACCGACATATCAACGAACGCCAGGTTCTACGCGATTGAAATTTACGGCATTTACTCCTTGTAATTTAGCTGCAAGCTCTTTTGTACTTGAACGTTGTTTAGGAGTAAATTGTGATTCGTTTGTAGAAGTGAATCAAACAGCAACACCATTATTAACGGATTCGAGTGCTCAATGGAATCGAACATATAATTATCGAATAAAAATTGTTTATGAACAAGATTCAAGTATTGCGTATTCTCCGTCTGTGCAGATATATACGGGGGACACCGTTTGTGAGGGGATGTATCAAAATCAGCCCTTTTGCGGGGAAGAAGTGGATGGTAATGTGGGGTATCGATGTTCTAACAACCAGGTTGTAAATTATTATGATACTGATGATTTTACTTGTGATGAGCCGGGTTTTTGTGTTGAGCGTTTGAATCAAGAAGGTAAATTTTATTTAACTTGTCAACAAGATAATGTTTGTTTAATTCAAGATTTTGTTCAAAGTCCCTTTGAGCTTTTTACCAGCAAGGACACTTGTTTAGAGAATAGCGATTATCTTTGTTATTTTGATAGAGGAGCAAGTGTTGCTCCGGTATGCCAGACGTGTTTTTCACAAATGAAGTGTTCGGATTATCTCACAAGAGACGCATGTCGGGATGATGCCTGTCATGTAGGAAATGTTCAGGATTCTGCATGTCAATGGCAGGAGTCAATTACTCAAGTCGGTATGGGAACATGTGTGCCTGCACAAGATTTTGCACAGAATAATCCAACTGCTGCGTGTTTACAATGTACTGGAAGTAGTTGTGATCAAAAAATGTGTGAAGGTTTAGGAGTTTGTACGTATGTGGGGGGTGAGAGTAAACCATGTGTTGCAACATCTGATTTTTACTGTTCTGCTGTGCAAGATCGCAACATTTGTGAGGATCATGAGTCGTGTTTATGGAACCAGAATAAATGTGTTAAGAATTTTAATGGTCAACCTTGTGAAGCCGAATTAGGACACTTGTCACAACATTGTGATGATACAATACCACCAGTAACAACTATTCATATGGATTCGCAGCTAGGCGTTTTTGATTTATATATTATTAATTTTAGTGTAATCGATCAAGGTATTGGCGGGTATCCTAATAATCCTCGGGATGATTATACTGAGTTTGTCGAAAAAACAAAACTTTGTTTTATTGATTGTTTTAATACTGACTTATCTTTTAATTCTGTAAACTGGAAAAAAGCAGTAATTACCACGAATCAAATTTATTTTGAGTTAAATGATTCTTTAGTAAACAGTCTCAATACTGAAGGTGGCGAATCAATTGTTTATTATTATTCAGTTGATCGTGTGTTAAATAGTGAGGCACATAGTCGACATGATGTAAATAGATTTTATTTTCGTATTGATAGAACTGCTCCTCAGCTAGAGGTTTTGACAGAAGTTGTCATGGATTACACTGGTAGTCAACAACCCTCTGTTCTCTTTGATATTAAAACAACGCATGATACGCGAGCAGATGAGGCGAAAAGAACATCTTGTTCTGTTTCTTTTTCTGACCAAACACAATCATCTAAAAACACATATTTGAGTCGTCATACATTTTTCTTTCCTGAACAAAATGATGGTGTTCGTGATGCAACAATTACTTGTGTTGATGAATTTGGCAATACGAATACGAAAACAGAATCGGTAGAAATTTGGTCCGATAGTGATATTGAGTGGATTTCTCCTGCGCGTGTTGTTTCAGAGCAAGACCATGATTTAATAATTGAGACTGCAACGCCTGCTGAGTGTAAATATTCGGCAGATCCTCTTGCTTTACATGATCAGTATAGTAATTTTAAACCTGATTCAGCTTTTACTCGTCATAGTGCACAAGTAACATCTCCAGAAAATACGCAAACAACATACTCGGTTATTTGTTCATTTTCTCAAGGAAACCGTGAAAAAATTGTGCAAAGCACTGTTCTTGTAGATACAATCCCGCCACAAACAGTTTTTATTAATGAGCAAACAGGAAAACCATTTGATTTTACGAAAGTTTATACAGAGCCAGTTACTGTACGGGTCGGTTGTGTTGATCAACCGCAAGGGGGCTTTGGTTGTGTTCATCGTTCGGGTTTGCAGGATTTAACTCTTGCAAGTTCACAAGATACTTCGCCCATTGATTTATCTAAAGCACAGGTGCGTGAAGAGGATGAGTTTGCAGAGTTTACTGTGAATTCACTGGCAAAAATTTGTGCACAGACACGGGAAAAAACAAGAGAACCTGAATTTGGTGAGAATCAAGACTGCCATGCAGTGCAATTTCAAGAATTACAACCCCATGTTCGTTTTGTAGATCCTCCCGAGTTTGCTTCTTCTAACTCTCCTCAAATAGTTGCACAAGTTTATTTCATGCGTGATCCATTGTCTTTTTCTGTGAGTGGTGATCAAAATTATGTTAATAGTTCCTTTTTATTTAATACAGGAAAACTTTCTGGACGCTTTTCTTATACGGATGAAGAAGATCGGGTAGAACTATATGTTGAATTTGGTGATCAAAGAGTCGTGTTTAATTTAGCTCAAAATAGGGTTGAATTTGCTGGCAGTACTGTATCGTTTACATTTGAAGAAGGAGAGAATTATTTCTTTGACATTTACTCTCAAAGTTCCAATCAAGCAACGGTACGCTTAAATAATCAAACTCTTTTTAACAACGTGCAAATTGGTTCGAGCGAAGGGATTGTGCGCTATGGGTATGAAAATACAATTCCTGGAATACAACCTCGCATAACAGTGAGCCCATTGTCTGTAGAAGTGTTTGATAGTTTGATCAGTGAGTATGACGTTACATTTACAGCTGGAGAGAGAATTACTCGAACAGTTCGACTTCCAGCAAATGAACCGAAGAATTTACAAAATGTATTATCCTCATTTCGAATTGCAACACTTGATGAGTTTTATGAAGGAGGTCAAGTTCAATTACAAATATATCCTGTGGGCCATTCATCTAATGGGGATTCCCATACTGTAGAATTTCGTGTAGGGGATTCTATTAATCTTGACGTTTCTTTTGTTTCGGATGAAGGGACTAATACAATCTTTTTTGATGAGTCATTTGGTGTAGAATATGAGTTTGAACACTTTTATCCTGTTGAAAATGTGACAATTGAATTACCCGATTCTTTTAAACACAGTACTGTTTTTGAACCACCTACACGTTCAGCAAATGATTCGTTTACTGTTGCTATAAATCCTGATAATCGTATTCTTATTGGTGAACATATTGTTTATGCGTTTGTTGAAGATGCAGAGGGTCTTTTTTTAGAGCGAAATTTCACATTATCCATTTTGAGTCGATTCAGTGAATTTAATGATTTGTTGCGAATTTATACAAATACAAGTAGGCCAACTATAGAATTTGGTGTTCCAAGTGAGTATAGTACAACGGAATGTCGTATAAGATATCCTTCGGAAGGTCAAACTCGAGAGCAAAAATTCGAGTCACAAGGAGATATAAGACGAGTCACACTTGAACATTCTTTGACAAAAAAACCAAATGCGGAAGTTGAAATTTCTGCAACAATTATGTGTTCTGCTGTCGCAGATAATGCTGCTCAAGAAATTGATGCAGTTATTATTGTTGATATGCGACCACCAAGGGTTGGTTTTGTCATTGACTCGTTTGATCAATCTATTGCTTATATGTCGGAGTATTCCGTAGAATCAAAAACTTACAGGGTATTAAATTCATCTGGCGTGTTTGCAAAAGGTTTTCGGATAATGGCGGATGAACCTGTTCGATGTCGTTTTGAGCGAGGAGCATGGCAAAGCAATTGGACGGGATTACAAAAAAATCATCTTTTTACAGATGCGGCAGTACTGTTTTCTTCGCCATTGGTTCCTTCACAAATTCAGGCAACATGTCAAGATCAAGCAAATAATACGGTGACGCGCAGTCTGGATCTTACAGAATCGACAGAGCCAGTTCATCAAGTAACTGTTCCAGAAATTATTTTTGCAAATCAACAATTTGAGGTCGAATTACAGACAACAAGAGATTATCAAGAATGTCGCGTTTCTCCAAACAGTGGTTGGTCGCATGCACTTCCTTTGACATCCAATGATCGTGATTCGTTAACAGGACTTATAAGTCACACGAGGGATGTTCGTTTTAGTAATCAGCCAAGTACACTTTATATATTGTGCGATCAACAAGTAGTTTATACAAAAACGGGATTATTGTATGAGCCTTTATCGGAAAATGAATTCCAGGCTGTACTGGTAACACAACCGTTTATTACACAGGATTCTCAAAAAACAATTGCCATTGAAGTGAATCAAACCCAACATCCATTCAAGGTTTATGTATATAATGATGGTTTGCAGTTAGTGAGAGAGTTTGAACCACAGACCGAATCAATTTTCCTTCCTGTTTCCTTGCATGGTGGAACAAATGAACTTCAAGTCTTGGTTGAATATGGACCCAAAACTATTGAACTTAAACGTTTATACGGATATAGGTCTGTTTCAGGTTCACGTGGTACGTATGCATATTTGCGAGGAGCGGTAGGAACAATTTCTCAATATCCTGGTTTATATTATGATGTGCAAAATCAGAGTGTTGAGTTTGAGGATTTTGTTTCTGGCAATTACTACACATTGGTGGAAGAATATGAAGGAGAAACTGTCTATCATGCATTTCGCTATGAATCGTTGACACCATTTGTTTATTATAATAGCACTCGTTCTCAATTTATGTGGGATGGTCCATTTATGTATGATGTTCGCGATGGAAGAAATGAAGATGTAGTTATGGGTCAACGGCCAATGAGTGCATTTGATTCTCAGGTGGGGCGCGATACAATTAGTCACGAGGGGAGTTTTTCAAGTAATGCTTATGTTTTTGCGACAGTTTTTAGTGAATTTTTAACAGAGGGACGAGGTTCATTTGCCCAATTTGTTGAATCCGTTTCAACACCAGTTACAATGGACGTACATCCTACGACAATTGTAACTCCAAGACCGACATTGGAAGTTTATTGGAATCGACCTCTTCAGATTATTGAAGCAACCTTTAGTGGTGGAGCTGTTAATGAGCAGTTTTCAAGTATGACGGACTTTTTATTGAATCAAAGCTTTCAAATAGAATCATCACTTGAAGAAGGCCAGCGCTATACACTAGATATACTTACCCAGACGCCAGGTGGTGCTCAGCAGGAATTTTCAAAAGACTTTACTGTTTCATTTGAACCATTGAAGATAACACTTGTCTCTCCCAAATTTACCGATCGGAGAAACTATGATTTTGTCATTCGAACAGATAGGAATGCGCAGTGTGGTTTTGCACAATCTGACACTGATTTTGAGAGTATGCAACTATTAGTATCGACAGACGACAATACTCATGTAGCAACTGTGCAATTTGAATCTGACGAGTCAGAAAAGACATTATTTGTCAATTGTAAAGATCTCACAACAAATGTGATTTTAAATCAACCTGAGCAATTTGTTATAACTTACAATGACGATAGTCCGACTTTTGATTTTGAAGTAGTGCAATCACAATTTATTCCTGAAACAAACGCGTTTGCAATCATAACGCCAACAGGAAAAGCGCTTGCAACAGTGAATGCAACACAACCTGTAACATGTACTTTTGCGCGAGAAGAAAGTACCCCAAGCACATTTGGTTCTGATCAATTTAACACATCGCACGAACATATGATTTCCATTTCAAATACTGAGCCGCAAAATTATACTATTCGATGTGAAAATCCTGCAGGTAGGTATACTCAGCAAACATATCCATTTTATAAAATTTCGCCTGCGCAATCTGCGCATATTTTTATTGAAGAGCCTTCTTCAACAAGACCATTTGTTTTTGAGCGAAGTACGTCTCTTGTAGTGCGAACAACTCCTAATAAGTTTACTCAATGTTCATATCGTGCAAACCAGGGTTCAGAAATTTCTCTTGTGAGACAAGATGATGCGACATACTATATTCAAGAATCTTTGCAACTTCAGCTTGGATGGAATGTCCTAAATGTGACTTGCACAGGTGCAGATGCACATCAAGAATACTCGACACGTTCGGTTTTTGTTGATCAAATTCCTCCGACAATATCTGCTATTGATGTTGAGTCAAGCATTACTGTGAACCCTCATCAATTACGCGATCATCCATTCTATTTACGTGCAAATGTTTCGGGTCGGGATGAGCAATCGGGATTATCTGAGATACAATATATGATCAGAACAGATACAACTACTCAAATTGCAAGTGGGAATGTTTTACTCCAAGGAGTTTCACAAATAGAGAATAGAACACTTTCAAAAAATATAAATATTGATCCTTTGATTAGTGAAGATAGCTTCTATTGGGATATTTCGTTGATAAATAGAGCTGGATTAGTTTCGCAACTTGAATCAACTCCCGTGCAGATACATGTTGACCCCGATGTCGTTTATGCACAATTGTCTTTAGTACATTCTGACACAAATGTTACCCGAGATAGATATGTGCAAATTCAAGCATTATTTACAACAAACCCTGATAAGTTTATTCATGCAAAAATAATAAATCCGAACGGAGTAGAGCTATCTACTGAATTACTCGAGCGTCAAAATACACGTCATGTCTTTATTGCAAATAAAAGCGAGGATGGATTATTGGTTGAAGGAGTTCACAGATTTGAACTACGCTATGAAGATGGTGATGGTGAACACTATATACAAGAATATTATTTTGAATATCAACTAGGCAATGTTGAAATATTTTTAGAAAGTCCAAAGTATGGTGGAACAACAGCACAAAACACTCAATATCGCTTTATAACGACTGATTTGGCGACATGTGAGTACGACTGGGGAACAGAAATAGGTTCGGGGTCACAAAGTATATCTTCAAATTATCAGTTAAATCATAATGTTCCAATTAGTTTCCGGCCACAAGACGATGGTCAAGTCTTTTCATTGACACTGGAATGTACAAATAAAAATGAACAACCGACAAAAGAAACATTTACAATTACTTATGATACACAAAAACCGCAAATGAATGTGACATTCTCTCCGTTGATTAATAATCGTTGGATATTTAACCAAAGAACTGTTTCACTTTCAGTTAATACTGATAAACATACTTTGTGTCGATATGGCCGAACAAGTGACTTTGAACAGATGAATCCACTTTCAAACAATCAATTTTCAAGAGAACATACGACGCAAATATCTTCTTTACCTGATGATTCTATATGGTGGGTTGTGTGTAAAGCCAGAACTGAATTATCAACAAGTCTTGAACAAAGAATCTCTGTAGATTTGAATCCAACACAGTCTTTGATGATTCATTCTCCTGAGAGATATATTCGCCCAGGTGAGCATACAATTAACGCAACAACACACATACCTGTTGAGCCACAAAGTTGTGTTGCGAGTATAACAAAGAATAATCAGACACAAATGGTTGACATTAGCGTGACTGAAACTATCATTGAAGGGTTGCATACATTTTCGGATGAAGGCTCATACAAAATAGAATTGGATTGCAGCGGTACTGGAACTGCGCCTGGTGAGGGGGCATCCGCAAGTCGCTCAATTATTGTAGATGATACTGCGCCAGAATTCATAAACATTTCTACACCACAAACTGCAAGATTAGATAGCCAAGATCGTGTTCCTATCAACGCGAGTGTAGTATTTAAAGATAATTTATCAGGAATTTTATATTATGAATATATCGTAGGTTCAGCACCATTCCCTCAAGCAGGGTATAATTCATATATGAATGGTACGAATAGTTCAAGTGCATATTTTCAGACATTAGTCTCTGATGTTAAAAGAGATGACCTTATTTATGTAACCGTGCGAGCGGTAAACAAGGTTGATTTAAAAAGTGAGTATCAATCTTCAAATTCGATTAGAGTCGTTGGTGGTTCAACAACATCCAATGGTTCAGATCCAGACCCTGATCCGGATCCTGATCCGGACCCGAAACCGCCAATTGTGCCTCCAAAAAGTGAGAATGGTGATGATGAACCGGATCCTCTTCCAGATCCAGATCCGCTACCGCAAGATGATACGCCTGATCCCGTAGAATCATCTTCAGGTCTTGGTATGTGGTTTTATATAATACTCCTCCTCCTTTTGATTATTGCTGTTGTCGGAGGATACTTTGGCTATACGGCGTATGAAGATAAGTTACAAAAACAAAAACGCCCAGTCTCACGGTCTGTCGGCATGCCACCACCACCGGGCTCTACGCAAAGTCAATTTGGTTCACCAACAATGCCTGCTGCGCCACCCCAACAGATGAGTGTGAAGCAAAAGCTCAAACAACGCTTGCAAAAACGCCTTTCAGCAACAACGGGAGCTCAGGCGCCTGCGTCAGTTCAAAAAGAATCGACGCCAAGTCAGCCTGCACAGCCGTCAGCACCAATGAGTGAGTTACAAAAAATTGCACAATCTGCGCCAAAACCAACACAACAAAAAGCAGACCTTGAAGGGCTTAAATCGATTACAAATGGTGAGTCTGAAAAACCCCAAGAAGAAGATTCGCTTGAAAAGCTCAAGAAACTTTCGGAGAAAAAAGATGAATAAAAAAGGGTTTGACGCAAATCAAATGTTTATTTATATTGTTGCTATTGTAGTTGTTGGAGGCGTGTTAATTTTTGGAGGCCGTGCAGTACTTTTATTTTTACAAAGCAGCGAGAATATTCAAACAACACAGTATTTACGAAATTTAGAATCGGCAGCCACTGGTGTTGCAAATGAACATGGTACTGTTCGATTTCATGACGTCAGACTAGTGGCTCGTGCAGATAAAATTTGTATAATTGATAAAACGAATAGTACTATGCAGGATGGTAATTGCGATCAAGATTACGGCGCAGAATTATGCTACCTCTGGGAATTAATTGTTGAAAAACGCCAAGAACCAGCCAATGTCTTTTTATTACAAGGATCGGCCATTGTTCAATCATATCACATTGATAATTTGTATCCTGAAAGTGAAAATAATATTGTGTGTGCGCAAAGTTCGGGACAGCGCTTTGAGATGACAAATCGTCGAGGGGCCGCATATATTAACGTGACGCTGCCTAGTTCATCATGAATAAACAGGGTTTTATTGCAATTTCATTTCATTGGTTATTTATCGCCTTAATTGGTGGTTTTTTACTGTTCTTTTTCTTTAACCTTGTCTCTACTGGTGTTGATGTTGCACAGAATCAACAAAGCATTCAATTAGTAACAAATTTGGAAACATTATTTAGTGCATTTGCACAAAACGAACATACGGATGGGCCGATTTCTATAGGGGAGAGAACACAATTGACGCTGAGTTGTGATTTTATCGGTGAAGGTGTTGCATCCAACTTTCGTGCAAATCGCGGTATTGATTTATCACTGAATAATCTGGTTATTTATTCACCTGTTGAGCTTGAAGGTCCTACGATTTATGCAAAAACCATTCCGGCAAATATGCCATTTTATGTTGGTTCAGTGTTGTTATTAGTTGATACGCGAACAAAGTTTTATTTTGAGGGTTTTTCTGAGGATGAGTTTGCGTATTTAGTAGATGCACTGCCGCGTGGTGCTTTGGTTGAAAATTGGACTGATTCAATTAATGATCGAGGTATGAATACGATTGTTGTGGTGAGCAAAAATGGTTTTTCAGGTGACCTCCCTTCTCGAAGAGGATTGACGGTGCGAAATATTACCTTGGTTCCTGGAAGTTCAATTGACCAGGAAGGAACAATTCGCTATGGGGATGCGGATTCCCATAAATATATTGGAGAAGCAATGCTTTTAGGTGCGCTGGTTTCGGATGAAAATACATTTTTATGTAATACATTCAAACTCATGCAAACTTTTTCTCGTGTGTCGCAAGTGATGTCGCTTCGAGCGGGTGAAGTTCAACTTGAGCAATATACAAGTTCAGAGGCATGTCGAACAACGCAAAGTCAAATTGGTTTAGCTATTAGTCGCGTACGCTCTGAAATGAGCCCACTGACGGTTTCTAAATATAGGGATAATTATGCGACTATAATGGGTGAGCTTCAAAATGAATTTCCCAGCATTAGAGCATTGAACAGAGAACTTGTCGAACGATCATGCCCGGTGGTGTACTAATGAAAAAAGCACAAATTCGCATGTTTGAAAGTATTGCAGTGTTGATTTTATTCTTTTTTCTTGTTGCAATCGGGCTTGGCTTTTATGGGAATATTCAACAAGCGCAGATGGAGCAGTCCCGTGATCAATTATTGAATTTACGAACAATAAAAATTGCAAACATGGTTGCGGGTATGCCTGAGCTTTCTTGCACTCAAGAAGGTGTCAAGACAAGTGCGTGTGTTGATTTTATAAAAGCAGAGCAAATGGCAAGTACTCCTTTTCAAGCTACACTTTTAGATTACATCGAGTTTGATAATGCGAAAATAGAATTGTATGAGTTTATAGAAGATGATTTTGAACCCGTTGTAACCATTTTAGACCGGGCACCTACAGAATTTCGAGCTGCGATACCTTCGCGCGTTCCTGTAACAATTTATCGACCGGTTCCTGGAAGCTCACATGGGACATATGACTTTGGATATTTGGAGGTGACAACATACCGATGAAGGCACAATCAGAATTATTGGGTTTTGTTATTGTGGTTTTGCTTATGTCAGTTGGCATGCTTTTTGTTTTAGGGTTTTATGTGTTTAGTGAGCCGTCCCAAGATAGAGAAATTTTTTCAGACAGACAAATTTCAACGATGCTCAACGCCGCGATATTACAAACATCAACAACATGTTACTCACTACCTTTGCGCGATTTAGTAGTAGACAGCCAACGACCGACTCAGTCTATAAATTGTCCAAATTCAGACGGGGTTTCCACTCCTAGTCTAGAATATGCTAAAACAAAAATTGAACAATTACTTAATGCAACTTTGGATGTCTGGGATGTTGATTATGAATATAGAGCGTATAGGGTACAAGGGGACGAAGAGCAAGGAAATCCTATAGAACTGAACAGAGGCGCATGTCGAGGAAAAGAACAAGTACCAAATACATTACTTTTACCCATACCTCCTTCTGGAACTGTGTATTCTGTATTGACAGTGTGTTAATGATTTAGGAAACAGTCAAAACACATTTAAATTCAGACAGAGAGCTTATGCTTTATAGAACAAGAATTAGAGCGAACATATTTAGCAAAGTATCTGCCTTCTCTAGAGAATGTCCCATTTACAATTCTTTGTGATCGGTATATTCCCGTTTCTAGCAAGCACCCAGTCTTGCGTATACGAAAAAAAGGAGATACGCATGTTATCACAAAAAAGTATCCAAAAGTAGACGGAGATAATTCTGTAATGGTTGAGGAGACCATAAAATTAAGTGAGTCTGAATATGAGAGTTTGCAAGCTTTAGATGCAAAGAGTTTTTTAAAAAAACGATACAAGTATGAATTTTCACCCAAGCACTTTTGTGAAATTGATGTCTATCAAGAGCGTCTACTTGGACTGGTAGTTATTGATTTTGAATTTTCATCTTTGCAAGAAAAAGAAGCGTTTATTCCTCCTGATTTTTGTTTAGTAGAAGTTACAAACAAACCATTTTTGGCTGGTGGGATGCTTTGCGGGAAATCTTATGAACAATTAGTAGAGCAATTAGATAGTTTAGGTTATAAAAAAATTGTTTAGAATATAGGCTTTTTCAAAAAAAGCACGCAGATTTTACTACAAAGTGTCCTTTTTTCTTTATCAGATGAACTCTAAAAACACATCACTCTTCTTTTTTGAATTTGTCAGTAATGCGATTGAGTTCTTGAATGTTTTCTGTAAAAGTTGGCAGAATCTTAGAAAACGCTTTTTCCATAGCCTGTAATTGACTTCCAACAGCAAGGACATTCTTATCATAATCACCAACTTTTCCAATAACGGCTTTTTGTAGATTATTATACTCTTCCTTTAAATCTTTGAATTCTTGATCAAACTTTGCCAGGCGCTGTTCAGTATTGTCCTTCCATGTATAGAGTTTTGTCAAGTCTTTTTGAATATCGTTCCATTTCTCATGAATAATCGCTTCAATAAGCTGTTCAATCTCTTCTGCCTCATCCACACCTTGTTGTTGGGGCATTTGTGCTCCTGGTGGCGGAGGCATACCTGAAATACCTTGTGGTTGAAGTCCCATTGGGTTTTGCATATCCATTTTTTGTACCTCTTTTGCGATTGAATACAGCTCAAAATCGCTGCTTATTTGCGACAATGATGCGCCATCACGCTGAAGTGTTTGCGTTATTTGTAATGAATTTAAGCCCTGTTTGGCTAATTCTTGTATTATATATATACTCATACTATCAAGACTCTTTATTTAAAAATGTAGTGGGTTTTCATTCTTTTACTGGTTCGATTTTGTTTAGCTTTATAAATATGTATTTATTCCAGTCACTAACACATGGTATATTATCAAATAAAAAAGGCAGTTGATGTGAGCTCTCTTGCAAAAATTCAAGGGGTGGATCTTGAAAAAGCACATGATGTGCATAGTTTGACGGGAATAAGTAAAAAATGAAAAAGGGAATTATTTATGTAATGATAACTGGCGTCTCTGGACTAAAAAAATGATTAAAATATATCATATTGAGAGTAATTAAGATGGCTAAAAATATTAGAGATACAGAAAATACTATAATCATTTATGAAAATAACGAAGGAAAAACAACTATCTCTGTAAAAATAGACGGAGAAACAGTTTGGCTTACACAAGCGCAAATGGTGGAGTTATTTAATTCAAGTAAAGCAAATATTAGTGAACACATAAAAAATATTTATAGTGAAGGAGAATTATTGCCAGAATCAACTGTTCGCAAATTCCGAACAGTTCAAAGAGAAGGAAATAGAGATGTTTCAAGAGAGATAGAGCACTATAATTTAGATATGATTATTTCGCTTGGGTATCGAATCAAATCGTCAATTGCCACTCGCTTTAGACAATGGGCAACGGCTCGCTTAAAAGAATATATTGTCAAAGGCTTTTCTATTGATGACGAAAAGTTACAAAATATCGGTGGAGGGAATTACTGGAAAGAACTATTAGATAGAATACGAGATATCCGTAGTAGTGAAAAAGTATTATATCGGCAAGTTTTGGATTTATATGCTACAAGTATTGATTATAACCCGAAAAGTTCTGAATCAATTCAATTCTTTAAGACAGTACAAAATAAACTTCATTATGCTGTAAATAAACAAACTGCTGCTGAGACTATTTATTCTCGCGCTGATGCACAAAAAGAATTTATGGGTCTTACAAACTTTCAAGGAGCGATTCCTACAAAATCGGATATAGCTATTGCTAAAAATTATCTTGAAAAAGATGAGCTATTTAGATTAAATCGCATGGTTTCGGCTTTTTTCGATTTAGCGGAAATAAAAGCACAAGAACATGTGAAAATGTATATGAAAGATTGGGTTTTAGAACTTGATACATTTGTTGAGATATATGGTAAAGGAAAATTAGCAGGAGCAGGTCTTGTTAGTCACAGCATTAAAGAAGGCAGAAGTAGAGTATAAAAAATATCAAGTTAAAACACTTTCACCAGTTGAAAAAGATTATTTAGATACCATTAGAAATTTAGAGAAAAAAATTAAAAAGAAGGTAAAAAAGTGACGTGGTTAGTAATGCTAATCAGTTGAGATTGGTCGTAGAAGATGGAAAAAAGCGACTTACAAATGTTGCAAATATTGAGTAAATTTTCAGGCTTATTAAGAGTTTATCAGGGATACCTAGCTTTCTCGTTTTCTGGGTTTGAAAAACCTGTGTTTTTGAATTAACTTCGAGCAGCGAACTTTTGTTATTTATGTACACACTAAGAAATGATGAATATTTATAAATAACTTCGTGTTTTCTTAATCTTATGGTATATTATCAAATAAAAAAGGCAGTTGATGTGAGCTCTCTAGCAAAAATTCAAGGGATGGATCTTGAAAAAGCACATGATGTGCATAGTTTTATAGAGAGTTTTTCAACAATGGGTCTGCAGGCAAGCGAGCTTGCAAAAGCAATTGATATTGTCACGATGATGCGCCGAGAGCAGGCAGCCATCTATCTTTCTTTTACCTCAAATATGGTCAGTAGCGGTGTGAGAGAAGTAATAACCTACCTTGTCAAGCACAAACATATACACATTATCAGCACATCTGCAGGCGGCGTGGAAGAAGATGCACTCAAAGCATATGCGCCATTTCGATTGGGGTCTTTTTCAGTTTCGGGGGAATGGTTATTTAATCAAGGATTAAGTCGTATTGGAAATATTTACACGACAACTGACCATTATGCATATTTTGAACAATTTATGCAATCGGTGTTTGCAAAATTATACGAGCAGCAGAAAAAAACAGGTCAATGTGCAACGCCAAGTGTAATTGCACGAATGATTGGGCAAGAGCTTGAAGCACATCCTGATTTTGATCATGAACAGTCATACTTATATTGGGCATATAAACAAAACATCCCAGTGTATTGTCCGGGAATTATGGATGGTTCTATTGGAGATTTATTATACTTTTTCAAACAAAAACATCCTGACTTTCTTATTGATGTAACTGGTGATCACAAACAACTCATTGATACAACACTTTCGTTTGATAAGACGGGAGCAATTATTTTAGGTGGCGGCATTGCTAAGCACTATGTTCTTAATGCCAATATTTTTCGCGAAGGATTGGATTATTCAGTGTATATAACCACGGCTGTTGAGTTTGATGGTTCTGATTCAGGAGGAAGTGGCCAAGAAGCGATAAGTTGGGCAAAGTTACAACTGCGCTCACCCCATGTTCGTGTTACTTGTGATGCGTCCATTGCAGCACCTTTATTGATTTATGGTGCATTTGTTCCAAAAAAAGAAGCGTAGATACTTACGCATGTTCGTGATGTTCTTTTAATTTATCACTGAGTTTTTGAATATTAATATTTGCAAATAATGTTTGTAATTTTGGATTGTTTTCAATGATGCGCGCGAACCCTTGTACATTTGCAACAAGAAGTTTTTCCATATCAGGATTGCTATCAAAATATGCTGCAATTTTTCTTTTTTGCTCATCGCTAATGGATGGGCTTGGCGTTTGTGGTTTTGGAGGTACTACTTGAGACTGTTCTGGTTGTTTGTGTGTTTGAGTCGGTGTACTTTGTAGGTGCTGGCGAACAATGTCTGTTGCAATGCGCTCCACCTGTTTTTGTGTGACAAATTGCACAGGATTCCAAATTTCAATATATTTTTCAAGTGTTTTGACTTCATTTTGTTTTGCTGTTTGTTGCAATTCTTGAATGATTTTGGTCATGTCTGATTTGATAGATTTAATTTGGCGCGCAAGTTCATCTTTTTCTTCAAAGAAGAGTTCTAAATCCTTTTTGATTTTTTTGAGATCTTCAAGCGTGTTTTGTTCGTGCAAATCCATTTTTCGACGCATATTACTTTGCACTTCTTCAACCATACGTAGCCTTCGCGAAACACTTGCCATTTGTTGAGCCATCGCAGGTGCATTTTGAGGCGGAGGCGGATTTTTTTGTCCTCCAAATGAGAGATTGAGTGAATTATTTGCCATAGGGTATGTAAGGCACGGCGTTGTTTAAAAATCTTGCTAAGAATTGGTTAGCGACAATAAAAAATTATAATGCCTTGGCGCATAAGTAGAATTTCGAGGAGTTGCGCGCCGGAGAAATTCGCAAGATGAACCGCTGTTCCGAAATCGCCGCATTATAATTGGAATTCGCCGTTAGGTACTTAATGAGAAAAATATGTTTTTTAAACATAGAAAAAGCGAATTCTAAATGTGAAAAACACACGGATTTTCACATAATTTGCTTCTGTCTAAAACTAAATTGGTTCTTGGTGTGTTTGTGGAATTTTTATCTTCGGGTTTTTTTCAAAAAAGAGCACGCAGATTTGGCTCAAGAGTCCTACTTTGCGAATAGTGCGAAAATTCAACTACATCTTTTCAGATTTCCATCCTCAAGTTTGAAAGAAGCTTTCAAACAATCACCGAATTTTCTGGCTTTACTGCAAGGTGCTCTTTTTTCTTATGTACCGTATGAGTGTGTATATTTAGGGGTTTTCTTTCAAGTCAAACCACACGCAATCTTTATAAATGTCGTTACGTCAAATATTTTTAAGAAAGAGGGTGTGGGTCAGGTTTTTTTGCACATAATAGAAGTATGGTACAATATGAAATCATTCGTGAAGGAGAAGAGATACTTTTACGAGTCGATTTTTCTCAAACATATACTATTCCAACCGTTGAGGACGATCCTCGAACGATGGAGCTTGTTGTCAAATTCTTACAAGAAGTTAAGCACGCAACAAAAATTATTATCAATCAACAACGAGATTATGAGTATGATTATGAACAAACGCATATGCTCTTAGAAGTTGCGCAATTACAAATTCGTCTCGTTGATTTTCCCATTAATCCGCTCGTTTCTACAAATCGTCTTATTAGTCAACATTATGTTCAATTGCAACAAATAATTCATCAAAAAGTTCGCTCTGATCCCATCGGTGCATATGTGTCATTGATTCGCCTTATCCGTCATACACATATGAAAAAGCCCCATGGTGTGGGTCAAGTAAAAGATGCATATGCGTATTTTTGTACAATCTTAGAGCAGATAAAACAAGAGTTTGAGAAAATACAATTAATTAAAATTAGCCAAGATCAAATAGAAACCTATGACGAGTCCCATCGTGATATTTATCGCCAATTTTTCACACCTACTATTAAGCCTGATTTTATGTTAACAAAAATTATGGCAAGCTACCCAAAAAACGCAAAGGAAGTTGATTCCTTTATGATTGGCAAAACCCAAGTTACCATTTTTGAGCTTGCAGACAATGTTCAATACATGTATCATATTATGCCGCCAGAGTTTCAGCTCAGTGATGAACTCTACTCATTATTAGAAGATGCGCGCGCAGTCTTGTCAGAGCACAAACCACAAAAAGAAGAGTTTACTGATCCAGAGCGAATGCGAGAGGTGTTTTTTAATGTTGGGTTTGATTTAATACAAGAAATTGCAAATGAAAAACAAGTGCAACTTAGCAAAACTGAGCGAACAATGCTGACGAATATTCTCATTCGTTACACAGTTGGTTTTGGTTTAATTGAAATTTTACTTGAAGATGAGCAGATGCAAGATATTTCCATAAATAGTCCACAAGGTGCAAATCCCATTTACATTGTTCATGGAAAGTATGATGAGTGTATTACTAACATTATGCCAACAAAAGGCGAGGCTGAAAGCTGGGCGACAAAATTGCGATTGATTTCTGGTCGAAGTTTAGATGAGGCAGATCCTATTTTAGATACGGAGCTGGAATTTCCAAATGCGAGTGTTCGTGTTTCAGCAATTACGTATCCACTCAACCCTTCAGGTTTGGCGTTTTCCTTTCGTCGACATCGC
This sequence comes from Candidatus Woesearchaeota archaeon, assembly GCA_047603125.1. GTDB lineage: Archaea > Nanobdellota > Nanobdellia > Woesearchaeales > DATGWN01 > JBLKOU01. Next base: position 57,032 of record JBLKOU010000002.1, read on the forward strand.
GATAAACCATGGACGCTGCCATTATTTATGAAGTACAAGATGATTAATGCTCAAGCTGCTGGTCTATTGAGTTTTTTCATTGATGGTTCGCGAACAATGTTAATTGCGGGAACAAGAAGTAGCGGGAAATCGTCATTTTTATCAGCTATTATGATAGAAATTATGCGTCGGTATAGAATGATTACAATCGAAGATACATTGGAGCTGCCAACAAAACAAATGCGTGAATTAGGTTTTAATATTCAACCGATGAAAGTTGCATCTGCTCTGGGTGCAAAAACAAGTGAAATGGATGCAAGTGATGGTATTCGCTCAACACTACGATTAGGTGACTCGGCACTTATCGTTGGGGAGGTGCGAAGTACTGAAGCAAAGGCATTGTATGAAGCCATGCGTGTTGGCGCGGCTGCAAATGTAGTTGCAGGAACAATTCATGGTGATAGCCCGTATGGTATTTTTGATCGTGTGGTCAATGATATTGGCGTTCCAAAAACATCGTTTAAAGCAACGGATATTATTATTATCGCAAACCCTATTCGCTCAGCAGATGGGTTGCATAAATATAGGCGCGTGCTCTCGATAACAGAAGTGCGCAAAGATTGGGATGATGATCCGCTCAAAGAACATGGGTTTGTTGAATTGATGCGATATAATCCTCTGACAGATCAATTAGAGCCAACGGATGCACTCATCGGAGGCGATTCTGATTCTCTCAAAGATATTGCAGGTCGTGTTCGCGAGTTTGCAGGAAACTGGGATGCCATTTGGCAAAATGTACAACTTCGCGGTCAATTAAAAGAGTTATTGGTGCAAGCAAGTACAGATGCAAATATTCCTGAATTATTAGAAGCGCCTTTTGTTATTTCTTGTAATGATGAATATCATCGTTTATATGAGAAGGTTCGACAAAACAAACGCTTTGAGAATGAGGAGCAAATAAATCAAGCAATCTTAGAACAATTTGAGCAATGGTTACAAAGGCAGGTTCGTGCATGGCAGAAATCGATAAATTAAAACGAAAATACGAAAAGCAAATTGAGCAGCAGTTAAAGAATAAAATCTCTTCAACGCAGCTCTCGCAAGCAACCGTGGGCGAAGATGCAAATAGTCGAGTCTCCAGTGAGTATACTGCGTTTAAACAAGCAAATATTCGAACCACCATGTCTTTGTACGAGCAAGCTTGTGACTTTTTTGGAAAGAATTTACCTATTTCTCCAGATAAAACAAAAAAACCACAAATGCAGGCAGATATTCAAACATGCCATTTACAAATCACTCCTGAGGGTGCAACGTCATTTGCGATTGTTGTGCCACTCCTCTTTATTATGATTTCAGGCATGTTTGCGTTTTTACTCACGCAAAGTGTTGGAGTGGTTTTTTTATTTTTTAGTCTGGGAGCAATTATGATTTTTCCATTGCTAAATCTTCCTTCTTATCTAGCGCAGAACTTTCGTATGAAAGCAAGTAATCAGATGATCCTTTCTGTTTTTTATATTGTCACGTATATGCGCCATACGCCAAATTTAGAGCGTGCAATTGAATTTGCATCCCAGCATTTGAATGCACCGCTTTCTCTTGATCTCAAAAAAGTGATTTGGGATGTTGAAACGCAAAAATTTTCAAGTATTTTTGATTCACTGGAAAACTATTTAGAAACATGGCGGGATTATAATGATGAATATGTAGAGAGTATGCATGTTGTTGTGAGTTCTTTATATGAGTCTTCAGAAAAGAAGCGACAAGAACTCCTCGATAAAGCGCTTGATTTAATTTTGGAAGAAACATACGATAAGATGCTCCACTATGCACATAATTTGCAATCACCAATTACGGCACTTCATATGTTAGGTGTGGTTTTACCAATTTTAGGGCTAATCATGCTTCCCCTTGTTGTGAATTTTATGGATAATGTGCAATGGTATTATATCATGCTTGCGTATAACATTATTTTGCCCATTGCAATTTATGTGATGGGTCGACGAATATTAAGTTCACGACCATCTGGATACGGGGGAATGGAGCTTGATGAAAGTAATCCTGAAGTTCAGCGTTTGCTAAAACAAAAAATAAAACTTTTGGGTGTTTCGCTTCCCTTCACTCCAGCACAAATAGGGATAACGATTGCTGTTGTTTTTTGTTTTATAGGAATTTCACCGGTTCTTTTGCATTGGGCGGGCGCATCCGACATCGGATTTGGTTTGGAGCGAGATGATTCGAGCGTTGGTTGTGGATACCGATTCTGTTTACTTGATTATGAACAAACACCTCAAGGTGTTAAAGGACCATTTGGTTTGGGTGCAACGATTTTGAGTTTGTTTATACCGCTTGGTTTGGCGTTTGGGTTAGGGCTATATTATCAATTACGTTATAATGCACTCATGGAGCTTCGCGTTGACACACAAAAATTAGAGGGTGAGTTTACGGGTGCGTTATTTCAATTATCAAATCGACTTGGTGATGGGTTACCTCCGGAGATTGCGTTTTCTCGTGTGGCAGAAAATATGCCAAACTCTCGCAGTGGGAAGTTTTTTCAAACAATTTCTGGTAATATTCAAAAACTGGGCATGGGTGTTGCGGAGGCTATCTTTGATCCTAAAATAGGAGCTTTGACATATTATCCGTCTAATTTGATTGAAAGCTCAATGAAAATTCTCACACAGAGTGCAAAGAAAGGACCAAGTGTTGCATCAAATGCCGTGTCAAATGTTGCGCGCTATATTCGAGAAATGGGACGTGTCAATGAACGATTGCGAGATTTAATGGCTGAAGTTATCTCATCTATGAAATCACAAATTGGTTTTTTAACACCTGTTATTTCTGCCATTGTTATCGGAATTACCTCAATGATTACGAGTATTTTGCGCGAGTTAAAAAATCAGTTAGAAGGTGTAGATGGGGCAGGTGATCCGGCTGCAGGTGCGGTTGGTGGTGGGTTGAACTTTTTGGATATGTTTGGCGAGGGTATTCCTGCGTTTTATTTTCAAATTATTATTGGTATTTATGTGGTGCAAGTGGTGTTTTTACTTTCAGTGCTCATTAATAGTATTCAAAACGGAATAGATCCGGTTAATGAAAAATATATGCTGGGGAAAAATTTGATTGCTTCTACTTCATTATACATTGGACTTTCACTCGTGGTAATTATTATCTTTAATATTGTCGCGACGTCTATATTGACGAGTATGGTGTAAAGAACTGTTACTACAACAATTTGTCAAGATCTTGAAATGGTGTCCAGAGTTTTTTTGTTTGTTTTGCGAGTGTTGGGTTTTGGCAACAGAGATGAGATGCTTGAAAAGTTTCTTCTGAAATATTTAGCGCGTGACAAATTTGATCATGAACAACAGTCGGGTTTTGAGTTTCTGGGCCAAAATAAAGCGTATGAAAATAAATTGGGTTTGGTTGATCTGATTTGAAAATGACACATGTGATGACTTCGTCATATAATTCTTTTGCTG
>JBLKOU010000037.1:0-10923 GCA_047603125.1 Candidatus Woesearchaeota archaeon
TGATGTAAAACTCAAGTATTACCATCTTCTTGGTGTACTGACAGCCATTGCACTTGTCCTCCAACCCTTTTTTGCAGCTATAACAATTCCACTTATTCTCATCCTCTACGGCTTTGGGATGCTCAGTCTTGGTGCACTTGTTCATTTTCTTGAGCGAAATTTTCAAAAACAAACACTCATCCTCCCCCTGTTCTATCTTGCTCTCGTAGGACTCTATATTACCATTACTCTCTTATTCACAAAAATGGAGATTCCCCTCCCACATGAATTTACTTTCTTGATTCAAATAATCTTCTCCAGTGCAATGATTGTTTATTGCTTGTATATGTTGTTTCTCTTTCGGCGTTAAGTCTCGTCGAGAAAAAACAAAAAAGCGAAAAGTTTATAAATCATAAAGCCGTTAGTTTTAAAAATTAGTCGTTTGGGGGAACGTCTACACAGCCCAAAGTTTTGGGTTTACAGGGGTAAACTATGGCAGCATATATACGAAAATGTCCTGAGTGTGGCAGTATTAATTTATTCACAAATCCCGATAAGGGAGAAGTCATCTGTCGCGATTGTGGGCTTGTAATTGAAGATAAAATGGTCGATTTCTCGCAGGAATGGCGAGAATTTGATGGTGATGAAGCAATGAAGCGTCGAACTGGCGCTCCAATGACATACACACAATACGACCAAGGATTAGGAACAGAAGTCGGACAAAAATCAGATCTCTATGGTCTTGGAACAAAATCTCGAAATAAATTTTTCCGTTTACGAAAATGGCAATATCGAATCTCTACAGCGATTGAGCGAAATCTCAAATTGGCATTGGCAGAACTCAAACGAGTCTCCTCATACCTCAAATTGCCAAAATCTGTTGAAGAAGAGAGCGCCAGAATTTACACACTTGCAGTCCAACGCGGACTCGTGCGAGGAAGAAGCATGGAGTCCGTGGTCGCAGGTGCACTCTACGCAGCATGTCGACGTCACGAAGTACCTCGAACACTTGATGAATTAAGTGAGGCAAGTGGCATTGATAAAAAAGAAATTGGGCGAACATACCGTTTTGTTACACGGGAACTGGGTATCAAAATCCTTCCTAGCAATCCTGCAGACTATATTGCTCGTTTTTCAACATCACTCAAGCTGTCACCTGAAACACAGTCAAAAGCAGTGGAAATCCTTGAAAAGGCACAAAAATGTGAACTCACATCCGGACGAGGGCCGACAGGAATTGCTGCAGCCTCACTCTATGTTTCTGCACTTCTTCATGGCGAGAAGCGAACACAGCGTGAAGTTGCTGATATTGCAGGCGTAACAGAAGTGACTATTCGAAACCGATATAAGGAGCTTCTCGACGAGCTCAAACTCGATAAAGAAATCAAAAAACTTCGTAAAAAAGAAGCTCTTGAAGCCTAGACTTACGAAATACATATAAACTCATACCTAGTCGCACAAATGCAGCTTTTTTTATGAGACTTCGGTCTCTTTTTCTTTTTTCTCACAACTTAGACTCGTCGACAAATCGCAAGAAATTCTGTATTTGCCAGAGTTTGCTTATACGCCTCAAGATGTTCGCGCGTGATTGTTTCACAAAGCCCTTGACGCTTACAATATTGAATGAATTGCGTCACATTCTTCGGTCGAGAGCGCAGCACACAACGCTCAAAATCTATTAGTGTAATTGACAAGCCATTAATGAGAATATGTTTATAGGGGTTTGTTAATTCTTTTTTTTCTATACCTGCAAGATCCAATGCATGGAGTTGGCGGAGCACTTTCAAACACAGAACTCGTTTTTGACTCATCGTGGCATTCTCAAACACTTCTTTTATCGTTTTTCCTCGTACATACTCCATAACCACCCCCGTTTGAAAAGTTGCAAGCATTTTTGGACCAATACCAAGTGCATTGACACGAGAAAGAAAGTGGGCTTCTTTGACAATGGAGTGCGCATGGGAGAATTTACAAGCAACGTCCCTACCTTTAAACACACCCTTCCAAACCATTCCATGCTTTCCTTTTGCTAAATAAGTAATGTCTGTCACGCCAAGGGACTGCAATTGGGAATACTGAGGATATCGCCAAATTTTATAGACAAATAAGGTTTCAAACATTCCTATATATTCTTGTTTTACAATACTAAATGCAAAACACTTTTCGGTCAGTTCTTTTTCAACCATTTGCGGCTTTGTCAAATTTGAAATCAACAAATACAACACCCCGTTTTCTGACAGATAGTGTTGCGCTTGCAAAATAACTTGAAACACATATTCATACCCTTTTTTTCCTCCAACAAGTGCACGTGTGAGCGCATCATCGGGGTCAAGTCGATGCGCAGGTAAATAGGGAGGATTGCACACAATTACATCAAAACGAGTAGTTGTATCTATATCTGAAAAAATATCAGATTTGTACACTCGTGCGGTTGGATTCTCTTTTTGTGTGTGCGAGAGAGCCGCTTCATTGCAATCAACGGCATGCACGTCGGCATTTGGATATGTTTCTATAAGCGCCTTTGTTAAAATACCACTCCCGCAGCCAAGATCTACTGCAGTTTGCACATCTTTTAGGGAATGCTCACGAATGACTGAATCCAATAAATACGAATCCTTTTGGGGCTGATAAAACATAGATACAAAAAAAAGCCAAGCATTTAAATACTCTGCGCTCATTACCAATTCTATGTTAGACAAACTAGAATTTCCAACAGACTCAAAAACAGAAACGCAACGTGTGCATGAGCGCTATCAAAAAGCACAAGCGCTTCGTGAGAAGGGAATTAATCCATACCCATACTCTTTTGCTCCAACACATACAGCAAAACAAATTGGGGAAATCACACTCAAACCAGAACAAAAAAGTGGAACAATAGTCACGCTTGCTGGAAGAATCATGACACTGCGAAGAATGGGAAAAGCAGCATTCTCACATATTCAAGATCAGACAGGAAAAGTGCAATTTTATATTCGAAAAGATGATGTAGGAGAAAACATCTTTGACATATTCACACATTGTGAACTTGGAGACATTGTCGGTATTACTGGAGAAGTCTTTGCAACAAAAACAGGTGAAATTTCAGTCTATGTACAAGAATTAACACTACTCACAAAAGCATTGCGGGATTTGCCTGATAAATTTCATGGACTCAAAGATACAGAACTTCGATACAGGCAACGATATGTAGATTTACTTACAAATACTTCTGTTCGAGATGTATTTATCAAACGAAGTAAAATCATACAAGCCATTCGAGAGTTTATGGATCAAAAAGGTTTTATTGAAGTGGAAACACCCCTTCTTCAAACACAATACGGTGGTGCGGCCGCTCGACCATTTAGCACGCATATTAACGCATGGGATATGCAAATGTATCTGTCCATATCGCCAGAGCTGTACTTGAAACGTTTGCTTGTTGGTGGGTTTGAAAAAGTATATACTATTTGTAAGAATTTTCGAAACGAAGGTGTTGACCACTCACATAATCCAGAATTTACCATGCTTGAAGCGTATGCAGCGTATTGGGATTATACGGACATGAGTAAACTTACTGAAGAACTCTATGAGTATGTTGCAAAAAAAGTGCTTCAGACAACCAAAGTTACGGTATATGTTCGGGAAAAAGGCCAAACAAAACAAGTAGAAATTGACCTTAAAGCACCCTGGCAAAAAAAGACACTTGCCCAAGCACTCAAAGATCAGACAGGGATTGATATTTTACCTATGAATTTGGAGCAAATCCAAGAAGCGTGCAAAAAAAATGCAATTGAACCGATGCCTACATGGGGTGGATGCGCATTAGAATTATTTGATGAACTCGTAGAGCACACAATTGTCTCGCCAACACATGTTATAGATAGACCACGAGAAGCAACGCCACTTTGTAAAGAGCATAGAGACGATGCCCGACTCATTGAACAAAATGAACCAATTGCTGCCGGAATGGAACTTGCAAATATGTATTCAGAACTCAATGAACCCGTCACGCAACGATTCTTACTTCAAGAACAAGCACAACAACTTCGCGGGGGCGATGATGAAGCGCACCCAATGGATGATGATTTTGCAAAGGCAGTTGAGTATGGTATGCCACCTGCAGGCGGTTTAGGAATTGGTATTGATAGACTCGTTATGCTCTTACTTGGTCAAGCAGCGCTTCGCGATGTGATTTTATTTCCAACTGTCAAACCAGTAATAAAAGAAGAAGAAAAAGAGAAAAAAACTAACTAAACCAGGAACCGATGCGAATTGCCCATCGCGTTACTGTTCTTTTTACATTTTTTCTTAAAGACTCACCCTCGACTTGAATTCTTCCTTGGGATAAAGCTGCATTAAATTCACGCAATGGTCGCTGCGATTCTTGAATTTGAACAATTGTTTGAACAGAATCAAGGTGAACTGAAAATGTCTGATCTTCAATGAGTGTACAATTTGCAGACTGAATTACATTATCTTCAATAATAATATGACCAACAGGATCGCCATCTAGTTGATACACTAAAAAGCGTTCATTTTTGTAGGAGCTCAAAAACGATGGAAGCTCCATGCCCTGCTCAATTGCAACAGTCTCTAAAATCTGCTCACAAAAAGATAATTGATCAGCCTCATTTGTTTGTGCCAAAGCCACACTCATGCCCATAAGGAGAGCCATTGTAATAATAAGTATCCGTTTCATAAAGGTTCTTAGTCGCGAGTATTTAAGAATTTAACCATGAAGGGACCTTCTCGCTCATATCCAATTTTTCGATAATATTCACGTACACCCACACCACTAATTACTACAACTTTTTTTTTATTATGCTCTTGACAAATCTCTTCTGCCTTTTGCATGAGTTGTTTTCCAAATCCACGGTGTTGTACTTTTTCACTATCTTGATCACCAATTTTTACGGCAACGCCATACACATGAAGTTCACGAATTAATCCAGTATGTTCATCAATGCTTGGGTGTAATGAACGAGGGGCAAAACGTAAACGACAAAAACCAAACAAACGATCATTTGCTTCCATGCTGATAAAAAATTCATCTGCTCCATTTGCACGAAACGAGCGAACCACTATTGTTGGTTGATCATAAACATGGTCTCTCATAATCTCTCGTGCACGAATATCACGACTCACGATGGATCGTTCTTTTGCAAGTTTATCAACATATTGGCGTAAGTTCGTTCTATCAACACCCGCTGTTGTTGAAAATGTGGGAATGTCACGCTGCACACGCATAATCCGACAATACTCCGGTACATAGCGATAAATTTCAACAATGATGTCTGCTGCTTCTTGTGTTGTTAATGGTTTAAACACACCGTCCTTCCATGTTTTTTCAAGTGGTGTTCCTGGCATTACCATGCACGGATAAATTTTAATCATGTCTGGACGATAATTTTCATCTTCAAAAATAGCACGCATGGCATAAATATCTCGTTCTCGTTCTATGCGTACTCCGTTTGTTTTAGGAAGTCCGGGCATGAGATGAAAATTTAATTTAAAGCATAAATCTTTGAGCTCACTCACGCTTTGGTGTGTTTGCTCAATTGTGTGGCCACGATTAACTGATTGAAGTATATCATCATAAATTGTTTGCACTCCTAACTCAACTCTGGTTGCACCCAGTCGTAAAAATTCTAAGCCATGTTCTTGTAAACCCCAGTCAGGCTTTGTCTCAATTGTCAATCCTATACAGCGAATGGGCGTCGTTTCATTTTTTACTTGTTCTTGTTCAAGTGTTGTTGTTGCGTTTTGTTCTTTTACAGAAAGTATTTTTTCTTTAATTCGTTGCTGTCTATCCGTATCTTTTATACTTCCCGGCAATTCAAAAAATTCCTTGAAAAATTCTAATCGCAATAACCCTTTTTCATCAAAAAATAATCGAGAAAAATCATTGTATGCTTTAAATGAATAATACACATAGTGCTCTTGGTATTCTTGAGAAAAAGAGGGAAATGTACCTCCCTGAATAATTTGCTCACACTTATCTGGATGTTGCCCGAGTAAAATAAATTGCTGTAAACGATTGAAGATAATTCTGTATGGATCATATTCATTTCTTTTTGCACGCATTGTTGATGGCTCTGTTCCTGTATAACTCATCGGCGTGTCTCCATAGGGAGAACCTAGACCACCCGGGCAAAATGTACAAGCACCATGCGGGCAGAGTGAGGGCATACTCATCGTTGCAATAACTGCGACTCCTGAACTTGTTCGTCCTGGTTTTGTTTGCAAATATGGTTTGAGTTCAATTGCTTGTTGTTCAGGTGCACGAATGTAGATTTCAATATCAGTTGGGACACGTTTGACTGCATATTGATGACAGAGTTTAATTTTTTGTTCATGAAGTTGGCGTTTTGTCGGTTTTGCTTGCAGTATCCATGAACAGATATGTGAAAAATACGCCTCTTCTAATTGTTGTTTTGATTGATTCATCGTGTTTGATGCAGCTGTGACAAATGTTTAATGGGGTCCCACGCTTCACGAATATTAATTAACGCGGTTGGTATTGTTGTAATATCATCCGTTCCTATCCGAGGACATGCAGTGTTGACCCAGCAATCAATGAATGGATAATTTTCAAGTAGAGATATTTGAATATCATCATCAACAAAAATATATGCACGCTTGCCTTGCTCTTTTAATTGTTGTGCGAGTCGTTTTGCATTTTTCAAATATTGCTGTCCTGGTTTAACCGTTACTAAAATACCTACGGACTTTGCACTCACAAAGCGTGTTAAATTTGCTTTTGTTTTGAGTATTTGCTTTTTAATATCTGCAACACTAATAATTTCCATTTTTTGCAGTACGGGATTCCATAAAATCACATCTTTAATGTCTTTTTTGTAAATTTGCGAAAGCAATAATGCCTTTGGATGAAAATATCCATCTCCTACATACAGTACACAATCACACTCACTAATAATATCGTCTTCAAATGAATCATGATAGGCATCACATCCTAAAATCTGCCCCTGTGTGTGGGTTCGTTTTGCTTTTGTTGTTTTATATGTGATTTTCAGATTGTCTAGCTGTTCTTTGACAATGTCTAATTTCATGAATTGAACTGATGCAAAAAGGGCAACTGTTTTGACTTGTTGTTTTTCTAAATACGACAACACATCATCACTGAGTTTAATTTCGTGTATGTAGGGAGCTTCAATACAGAGCGTTTGCATACTTACCAATCCTCCGGTGTTTTATGATACCGATTATGTCCATACGAGACCATTAAATCAATTCCTAGCGGCCCTAATCCCAGTGGGTAATCGCATTGCCCAAAACAGCTGGAAAACCAGATAAATACTTGTGCATTTGTTTGTGCTTCAAGGACATCAACAATCTGATTTGCAAACTGTTTCATGCCATCGGGCAGCTGAACAAGGACTTGTTTTGCCTGACGCTCATTAATTTGGTCAATGACTTCTTGCATTTGTGGATCAAACATAGTAAGTGTGATTTTTGCACTGTTTTTAAAGGTTCTGTATGATTGGGCTTTGTGTGAAAATGAACGCCATCATTATGAACAATCACATAAACATTACGCATGCTTTTCTTGTTGTTTTTGTAGTCTTTTTACATATTGCAAGAAACGAACGCCAATTTGTTGATTTGTCTGCTCATCAAAGGGGAGAGAATCGATAATTTCTTGCGTGGCTAAATCAGGAACATGCGTGAAATTCCCTTCTAAAACACGCCCGACTTTTTCACATTCTTGTTTGAGAGCAAGAGCAAAGGGAGAAGCAAAATCTTGAAATATCATATATCGGGAAAAACAATTTGCACCAGCTTGAAGCATCAAAGAAAAATCTTCAATTCTGTCTTTTACCAGTGCAATCTTAATGATAAGCTTGGGGTAGGCAATGCGCAATTTTGCAGTCCACCACGCCATATATTCAGGATCGGGAGGATGAATATCTTCAAAACACGTTCCTTGCTGGGGTTTGAGATAGCATAATTGCACGCACGAAATATTAAACTCTCGTATTTTTTCAATAACCGTATCAATATCGCTTTTTTTCTCGCCGATTCCTAAAATAATGGTAATAAATGTAGGAATGTTTCTGTTTTTACACTCACCTAAAAAACGAAGAAGCGCTGCTAATGGTTTTGAAGGACAAATAAAATTATGCAATTGTTCATCAAATGATTCTATTGCACTGCCAAGACCACCAACATGCTCTTGAAAAGAATCAAGCTCACGAGGAAAGTACGGACCGTAGTTCATATTAACTTTATATTCTAAAACATCATGCAATGATTTGAGTAGTTGGGTCATATCCTGTGTTGATTCTACACGCAAGCCCCCTGTAATATACCCCACTCGCCACTTCATGACTTTACACACGAGTGCTTCTGCAAGAATGGATTCGCGTGAACGAATAGCCTTTTTCTCTAATTTTGGTTTTGTTGACAAATAACAATATCGACAATCTGCAATACCACAAGTCCAATTTGTAAAAATAGAGCGCTCAAACCAGACTGTTTTATCAAAATGTTTTTGATAAGCAGCGTTTGCCTGTGCAATTAAGGAAGCAAGTTCTGTTTTATCAACAGTGTGTGTTTTATTTTGTTCTTTTATTTGTACGACAAATTGTTTATCTTGTTGCGTTAATGGTTTTTCTGAAAAAATCTCGCCAGGTTTTAAAGTCATATTAATCATACCGCTCAAAGTGAATGCACGTTTTTAAGACTCCTTGTGCTTTTACTGCGTGCACCACTTGTTCAATCATCTTATATAATCCGCAAATATACACATGGGTTTGCGAATCTATTGGCGGAAGAAAGTCTTGTACATACCCTGTGTGTTTGAATGGTTGTTCAGGTTTACTCAATACTGGTATATAGGTAAACTGATCGTATTCATTTGCGAGTTTTTGTAGTATCTTTTCATACAAAATAGTGTGCCGATGACCACAAATTAATGTAATCTGATGAGGATAGGATTGCTCGAGTAGATCACGAATCATGCTCACAAAGGGTGCAACACCCGTCCCTACACCAATAAAGACAAGCGGTCCGGTTTTATGCTCATCTCGAACAACAAACACTCCTAATGGCGCCATCATTTTGACCATGTCACCTTTTTGTAAATTCCATAAAAACAGGCTTCCAGGCCCGTTTTCAATAAATTTCACACTAATGACAATTGATTGCTTTTGTGAAGGTGAAGAAAAAATAGAATATTGACGACGGTATTTATTTCCATCTTTTTCAAAAAGAATTGTGACAAACTGCCCCGCACTGAATGCAAAATCTTCCGGTACTGAGAAGGTAAAATGTCTCACAGTATCGCTGACATCTTCAATTGCAATCACTGAGGATTCAAACTGCTGTATGGGGTGTGGACGAAACATAATAACTACGAAAAAATCAGATTGTTTAAAAGTGTTTTGTCAGTGTGGGCTTCGTCCAATAATTGTTTTTAAAAAAGAGCACGCAGATTTTGATCAAGAGTCCCGCTTTGAGAATCATGCGAAAATTCGGCTGCAACTTTTCGGATTCCCATCCTCAAGTTTAAAAGAAGCTTTCAAACAATCACCAAATTTTCTAACTTTGCTGCAGGGTGCTCTTTTTTCTTATTTTTGGGATGAAGCTTTCAGAGATAAATTTCCTTCTATAAAAATCAATTCCTCTTTTTAATACGAAAATACATTATAATTATGAAAAATGCTATGATACGCAATTATATATCCTGCAGCACTCCATGCTTGATTATTTCTCCCTAAGGGTTCTTGTGTCATTCCATGAAAATATTCATTAAATAACCACTGCTGGTTTTCTAAAATATGAGCAAATTCTTTTAACTTTCTTTTCGCAAGTTGTTTTTTCTTTGATTTTGCCAAAGCATAAATCCAAAAACCTGTAATAAATGGCCACGAACCCCCATTATGATACACATAGGGTTGTTCTTTTGTCGCATATATTTTTTGCCAATCAGCATCATGCTCATACACGGGTGGATCTAAGATGCGAAGTTGTGGAGTATCTATTTTATTATAAAGTATGTGTGAAATAATTGACTGCTTTTTTTTCTTATCTGCAATACCTGTGACTATGGCAAGAATATTTCCAAAGGACTCAAACCGATGCTCCCATGTTAACTCAAACGGTTCTAAATGAGATTGGTAAAAGGGGCTTGTTCCCTCCAAACTATTTTGTATCATGTACTCTTGTGCAACCTGTGCCTTATTGTGATTTGTAATCCAGAAACGTCGATTTATTTCTTTTTTTACATTTCTTTTTCTCAATAAAATATGACGCAATGATTTTTTTATTTTCTCCAATAAAACAGGCTCACATGTTTTGAGTGTTATCGCATTTGTATATAAAAATTCCAAACTTTTTAAAAACTCATAATAGAGACATTCATCATAGAGCACATGATACGTTCGTTTAAAAACATCAGCCCAATCGCCTGCAATGTGACTCTCCAGCAACCCACAATTATTCGAATCAAAGGCACGTAAAAGTTTATACAATCGTCTGTAATTATTAATTCGTTTGGTATCCAAGAATTTTTTATTTTTAGTCCGCTTATATATTTGTGCTGCACTTATTAATACCCACATGTTCGAATCAATTGATGTTATAGAACCAAGTCCGCCATATACGCGTTTTTTGCTTTCTATTTCAATATATGTTGGCACTTGTCCATTATATTCTTGTGCTTTCAATAATGTAAATATTCCTTTTTGTGCTGTTTCTATTAATTGCTCATCATTTGTTAAAATTGCGCCTAATGATGTTATGGCATGATCCCGTGCCCAAACAGAATAATAGTTTACATGGCGTTCCGGGGTTGCACTAAACCCTAACTTTGTTTGATTTTTTTCTAAAACAATTTTTGCCTGCTCATATGCTTTTTCTAAAATATCCATCTATGTTAAACCTCGCATGTTTTTATAGCTTTTCATTTTTTGTTTGTATTTTTCCAAATACCTCTCACAAAAG
>JBLKOU010000038.1:0-10887 GCA_047603125.1 Candidatus Woesearchaeota archaeon
TAGATATATATTAATCTTTCGGTTTTTACCAAAATTTATCAAAAATTAAGAAAAAGTAGACTTTTTACGTACTTTTTAATTGTTTAGAATTTGCCTTTTTTTGATAAGGTATGTGAGTGTTCGGCTTTTTAAAGTCGGATGCTTAAAAAACATATTATTTTTCAGCTAGCACGAAACGGTGAAACTTACTTATTTTTGAGTTTGCAGCCATTTCACCGGCTCCCCAGAAAACCTCTGAATCGTTAGAATTAATACAGTATTTGGTATATTTTTATGTTTATAAGCAACTATTTTTTAATGAGAAACAACACGAAAACTGTACTGGAGAGTCCCACTTCCAGTACTTTGCCACAATTTTGGCTGCATGAATCGCCAAATTGTGTGATGGTGTTTCAAGGTGTTGTTTCTCCCAACATTGATTGGCAAAAGGATTTCCATGCTGCCTTCTCACCCATACATTTTTAAATGCGTTTTTTCCAAATTGACTTCATGGAATATGTTGTTGTAAAAAAATCAGGGATACACAATAAAGGGGTATTTGCAAAACAGGATATAAAACGAGGTACACATATTATTGAGTATGTGGGAAGAAAAATCACAAAAAAAGAGTCTGATGCAATTGCAGATAAACAGCTTGAAAAATCAAGAAAAAATGCTGAAGATGGTGCTGTGTACGTGTTTACATTAAACAAACGATATGATATAGATGGTAATGTTTCATGGAATCCAGCAAGATATATCAATCATTCTTGCTCTCCAAATGCACAAGCCGTTATTGACAATGGTCACATTTGGATTGTGGCAACAAAACGAATACAAAAAGGAGAGGAAATCACATACGATTACGGGTATGATGTAGATAATTACACGGAACATCCTTGTCGCTGTGGAAGCAAAAATTGTATTGGGTATATTGTTGCAAAAGATCAGTGGCCAAAACTCAAGCGTCGTCTTCGATCTCAATAGATTGGCCATTAACAAGTAAGTGAAGCGTCTGTCCTAGTATATACCCTTCTTGTTTTGCTAAAAGTGCATACGCATCCATCATAGGGAGTTCACCATGTGCTGGTATGACATGTTTTGGCTTGATCGTTGTCAAAAGTTCTCGTAAATCCTCATATGACGCATGACCAGAGACGTGCACATCTTTAAAGAGACGTAATCCGAGTGATTCGAGTTTTGCATCAAGTCTGTGACGCGCCTCGATAATAGATGGTGTTGGTATCACATTACAAGAATAAATAAAAATATCATTTTTATCAAAAACGAGTGGAAGTTTTCCAGTTGCAATCGCATTTAAGACTGCTTTTTCTTCTGCTTGATGACCAGTCATAACAAACACATATTTTTGCTTTTCATTATTTGCCATGATTTTTTTCAGTCTTCGCTTAATCATTGATCGATAGGGAACAATTTCTACATCATCAATGATTTTGCTGACTTTTGCTTTTTTTGCACTCGAGGTATATTTTTCTAAACTTCGACCAAAAAAGATGACTTTTCGTTTGAGTCGCTGCGCATAGCGAACTATTGTTTGCAGTCGCTCAATATGTGAGCTAAATGTTGTCAAAAAAATCCCTTTTTTTTGCAAGTCAGTTGTAAATAAAATATCTTCAAGCATATGTTTTGCGACAAGTTCGGATTCTGTTTTGGTTTGTTTTTGTGCACGTAAACACTCACTTATCAAAACAATAGGATTTGATAATTTTTTTTGCAATTTTTTGAGTGCTGGTTTTTTTCCAATTGTTGGATGTCTATCAAGTTTGAAATCATTGGCGTACACAATTTGTCCATAGGGTGTGTGAATAATAATAATGCCTGTGTCGGGAATTGAGTGTGTAATTGGAAAAAATTCAAAGGAGAGTGTGCTGCTCAATTTCACTTTTTTTTCAAAGGGAGTGACGCGAATTGGATTTTTTTGTTTAAAATTATTATCTTTAAACTGTCGCTTAATAACTTGGGCAGTAAATGGCGTTGCATAAATGGGACATGAGTAACCCTTCTCTAAATGCGGTATTGCGCCGATGTGGTCAAGATGTCCGTGGGATGGAATAATTGCTTTTACAATTTTTTTATTAATATCGCTATCATCAGCGACAATACCACTTGTTCGCAATAATGTATTTTGCAGTTTTACAAGTTCCTCGTCATGCTCAACAGTTACGAGTCGTTCCATATGATAACCCATATCAAGAATAATTGATTCATTATCAACTGTTACTAGTGTCATATTTCGGCCTATTTCTCCATATCCTCCGATTGGTTGAATTTTTATCATAATTGTGTCACCGTCCAAGTTTCTGTATCTAAGAGCATAATATTTTGTAATCCTGTGTTAATGCAAAGTGTCTGCTTCATTCGCCTGTTTCCTTTTGTTTCATGTATATGTCCGCAAATAACCATTTTTGGCTGATAGAGCGTGATGAGCTTTTTTACAATTTGACTTCCTACACGAATTGTTTTTTTTGCAGGCGTTACGATTTTATCAAATGGCGTTTTATAAGGAACATTATGTGTGAGCAAAATAATGGGTTTTTGTTTTTTTTGCGCACGTTCCATGAGTTTTTCCATTCTTGTATATGTTTTAACATATCGTTGAACAATTTTTTTAATTTGTGAAAGTGTATATTGGGAAATGGCTTGCTTTGTCTGTGGATATTCGGGAGAGGAAGTATTTCCATAGCCAATGATACAACACGGACCTACATCAATGAGTTTTTTATCGCAATTTGTCATGTTTTTATATAGGTATGTTTGTTCATAGTTTTTCTTGCTTTTTTTTGAAATTTCACGCAGAGTCATATCCCAGTTTCCAGGAATGCAATACACGGTTTTTTTCAGACTGGACAATTTTTTGCTCATCGCTTTTCCTGAAGCAACAAGTTCTCGCAAAAGTTTATTTTTCTTTGCAGGACGAACCAACTCTTCCCAAGAAACGCCTAATTGAAATGATTTATTAATGAGGGGGCGAATTTTGGAATCATCACCCAAATCTCCAACAAAGAGCACTGCATCATATGCGATTCCTTTTGGAATTTTGGGCATCTTGCCGTGAATATCTGCAAAAATGAGCAATTTCATAGTTTTTTTCTATTTGTCGCCGTATATAAATGTTTGTGTGGGGAGTTATTATTCTCGACGAGTGAGAATTTTGGCGACCGCAAAGTATATAAAGAAAATGGCTAAACCAATTGATGGGGGAACAGTATGAAACTTAGTTTAACAGAACCAAAATTTTTCAAAGATAGTATATCAATTATATCTGAATTAGTTACAGAGGCACGTTTTACCATCGGGCCGCAAGGTATCACGCTTGTTGCAATGGATCCTGCCAATGTCGCGATGGTGATTTTCAAATTGTTGCCATCTTTATTTGCAGAATACCAATTAAAAGAACAAGTCGATGTCAGTTTGAATTTAAATAATCTCAAGCAGATTCTGCGACGAGTTGGTTCGAATGAAGTATTAACAATTGAGCTTGAAAATAATGCAAAGCTTATTTTAACAATTTCTGGCAAATCAACACGACGATTTTCCTTACCGATAATCTCAACAGAAGAGAAGGAACAAAAAACTCCAACATTAGCGTTTCATACAACAATTGTTATGAATGTCGATCGATTTAATGAGGCAGTTGAAGATGCAAGTATTGTTGCGGATTCTCTTGTATTACAAAGCGATGGAAATAAATTTATTGTCAGTGCCGTTGGTGATATGAATAATGCTGATATTGAAATGCCGGCAGAGGAGAATTTGAAAATTGAAAGTGAGGATGAAGATGTTGCAAAGAGTCGGTATTCAGTTGAGTATTTGAAAAAAATGGTCGGCGGAAGTAAGCTTAGTGATACGGTAAAAATTCAGTTTAAAAAAAATTATCCGCTCAAGCTTGAATATGTTTGCACTGATAAAGTACAACTTTCATTTGTTTTAGCACCTCGTGTTGAACACGAGTAATTTTTTCTTATGGAAAATATTGAGTATCTTATTGGTCAGTATTATCGTTTTTTAGATGGAAAGGAAATTTCTCGTTATTTGGAGCCTGTTTTTGAAGATGTGCTGAGGTTTGCTGATCGTGGTTTTCGCGTCGAATATCTGGATAGGAGAATTAGTCATAAACTTTATCGGGCAACCTTGTTGCACCAATATGGCTTTGTTGGTAAGAGTTTTGAGCAAATTTGTAAAGAAGAAGGGATTGCTTTAAATAAGAGAACACCTGTACAACCGTAATGACAAAAAAAATCCATATTCCTATTTTCTGGGACGTTGATCTGACTATTACTGAGCAATATCAGCAAATTCCCTTTTTTTTACAGCATGAAGCGGCAATTAAAGAAGCATGTGAACAAGAAGGTATCCGATATGTCGATCCATATTCATACTTTTTCCGCTGTGATATTTTGGGTGATCCGGGTCTCAATTATTTACAACGCATGGTTTTGGATTGTCAAAAGGGTGGAATATTTGAAGGGTTAAAAACAGCGCAATTAAAAGAAACCGCAAAAGATGTCCAACTTGCACCTGGCTTAAAAGAATGTATGTTGGAGTTAGAACGCCTCTTTAAGGATAGGGCGATTTTACATCATTTTTTTGTATCAGTTGGTATAAAACATATCATTGAAGGGATTGTTCAGGTGCATCAACTTCCAGTTACAGATATTGTTGCTTCTGAATTTTTAACAGATGAAAATGATACTATTATCGGCATTAAACGCGTTGTGACTCCATTTACAAAAAATCAATGGATTATTGGTGCAATGAAAGGGGAGGATTCCCTTTTAAACACTGCATTATCTCCTGAACAGTATCGCTATGAATACAAGAACATGATTGTTATTGGTGATGGAAAAACAGATGCTGCAAAATTTGCTTATGCAAAAAAGCGGGGTGGAACGCCGGTTGCAGTCTATAGAGCAGGAGACCAGCAAGCATATGCGAAAACAAAAGACGCCGTCGGTTCCTGGGTTGACTTTGTGCTCGAACGAGACTACACGCCGGGCAAAAAAACATTTTCGTACCTTTGTCAAACAATTGAGAAAAAACTCCAACAAGAGTCTATGATAAATCCAACACTTTTGTATTATTATGCTAGAAATAAATTAACACATCCTGATGAGATTGCATTTGTCGAATCGTTTTTGAAAAAAAATCCACGAGTGAATGCCTATTTTGAAAAAGTGTTTGTGGACGCTAATCAGCAAGTGACTTTTGGGAGCTATTTAGAGCAAAAGCGCGAGTAATTGCTAATCCGTCACATATATAAATCCGAACATTTTCTAATCTCATATGGCTACAAAACGGCTGACAAAAGATATGAAGCGCGCAATGATTGCGGGCGTGTGTAGTGGTATTGCAAAATATACTGATCAAGATCCAACAGTCATTCGTTTGATTTATGTTTTGTTGCTATTTCTGACAGGTATTATTCCAATGGTTTTTGTGTACATTATTTTTGCCATCATCATGCCTGAAAAATAAATCGATAAAATTCTTAAATACAAAGGTTTTTTCTGCATTCATGGAAAACGTAATCATAGTAGGGGCGGGCATTGCAGGATTAACTGCAGCAATTTACACGGCAAGAGCAGAATTAAAACCGTTGGTTATTTGTGGGCCTCAAGATGGTGGACAATTAACACTAACGACTGAAGTTGAAAATTATCCTGGATTTGAAAAAGGAATTACTGGTCCTCAATTAGTAGCTGATACAAAAAAACAAGCACAGCGTTTTGGCGCACGATTTCAAGAAGGATGGATTACCTCGATAAAAAAAGAGAATGATACTTTTCATATTACACTTTCAGATCAAACAATTATTGAATCAAAAACAGTTATTTTAGCAACTGGGGCTTCTGCTCGTTGGTTGGACATCGAAAGTGAAAAGGCATACAAGGGAAAAGGTGTAACGGCATGTGCGACTTGTGATGGATTTTTCTTTAAAGATCAAGAAGTTATTGTCATCGGTGGTGGTGATACGGCAATGGAAGAAGCACTATTTTTAACAAAATTTTGTACAAAAGTAACAGTTGTTCATAGGCGCGACGAGTTGCGTGCGAGTAAAATTATGCAGGAACGATTTTTCGCTCATCCAAAGACTGATATTATCTGGAATGCCAAAGTTATTGAAATTTTAGGAGATGGCACAAAAGTTCAGGGTGTGAAACTTGAAGACACAAAAACGGGGGAGACTCGTGAATTTCAAACGGATGGTGTTTTTCTTGCAATTGGTCATATTCCCAATTCTACTTTTGTTAAAGGACTTGTTGATATGGATGAACAGGGCTATGTGGTTGCAGACAGATATACAAAAACAAATGTCGAAGGTTTGTTTGCGTGTGGCGATTTACAAGACACTCGGTATCGACAAGCAGTAACTGCTGCAGGCAGCGGTTGTCAGTCTGCAATTGAAGTTGAGCGATATTTGGCTGAGAGGGAGTGAAATGATGCGTATGAGTGTGAACTTGTTTTCTTCCCCTATTCACATAAACATACATTTTTAAAGATTGAAGATACAATATAGGCATGACAAAATCAATGGCTGGTTTTATATCAGCGCTTGTAGTATTGTTTTCTCCAATACTTCTCATTTTTCTTCTTATCCCCATAGGCTTGCTTTCTAATGTATTACTTCTACCGATAGCGAGTTTAGCTGGTATTTTCATATTAATTGTATTTATTTATTCGATTGTGAGCTGTATTCGAGGCATAAGCCAAAAAGATAAGCATCGTGGTTTTGCAGTTGCAGGGCTTTTGATTAACGCAATATTGCTCTTTTTTATTTTACCCGTTATTGCTCTTGTTACTGTTGGAGTCACGAGTGCAGTACCGCCAATAGGTGCAAGCGAGGCACCCTCAGCCAACCATATGTTCTGGGCTACTTCACAAATTGCCATATCGCACGCAGAATTTGGTGATGGTGTGCAAGATTCACTTCAAATTCGAAATAATAGGCCAACAACAATTATTATAACAGGAGTCTATCTGGATGACAATCTTATTTCGGATGGAACGTGGACGGACCGAACACTCAATCCAGGTACTCCTTGGACATTTCGACAAACTTCAAGCGGTAATCAAGACTTTATTTTAGCAAATATGTTTTCTTGCCCGACTGGCTCCTCATATGCTGTTGCTGTTCGAATAGAATATACTGATCCGACAACGGGCAATTCCCATCAATTTCCACCGCAAGGCATGACGACATTTGATGGAACATGTCGTTAATTTTTTTTTTTTTGAAACGAAAGGTTTAAATTTCTTCTTCCATTCCCTTTTTTAATGAAACCACCAATTCGTATGCGTATTGACCAATGGTTGTATCGTGAAACACCCGTCGAATGGTTTGCACCAACGCGCACAATATATGATCCCTTAGATTCACAATTTCGTGCATCAGTTGCATTTCTACGAGATTTTTCTCTTCAACTTGAACCTCGATATATGATGTGGACGCCATCGGTGAATTTAGATAGATCGTGTACATCTGTCTTTCTTCAAAAGTCTCAAGGTTCTGAATTATTAGACAGAATAAAATCCTTGGGGTTAGAAAATGAAACACAATATTTTGTTAGTGATGATTATGATGTGCGAGGTGGGACACGCTCTTTTCGAGTAAATGATAATCCTGGCGCAGTACATTTTTTTACGGGAGTTCGCACAAAAAAACAGCCCGATAGTGGTGAGCCTTTTGCAGCAAATTTTTATCGCCATACCTCTTTTGGTCGTATGACTTTTTTTCATCAATATGTTGAAAAAGAAGCAACCAAAGCAATAAAGCACACAAGGCATATTAATTTAGCACCCTATGTGAGAAATGGCCTGCCTCGTCAAATTGAACCGGCAGATACAAAGAAAACAGTTACATTAGAACAATTACGGTAAGACATTTGCATATTGTTCAAGTGCAGCAATTTCAAACCTATGCGCAAAGTATTAGTCAAATTAGGGAGTAAGAACTCTTTCTCTGAGTGTGCCATATAATGGCCATTCGGATTTATTTGCTCTTCTCTCATTCTCGGCTCTTTCTTCCCTATAACGATCCCAATCAAACTCTGATTCTCTAAGAATGTCTAAATTATGTGCAAATATTCTGAAAAGATCACGTTGTGGTGCAAAAACAATGTTATATGTACGCGTTCGTGAGAATTGATTATTCCGATTTGACACAAAATACCATAGTTTTGCAAATTGGCCATCATTTTTTGTCAAAAGCACACCATCAAGTCCGCAGTTTCTTCGAATATCTGCAATATCAATGACTTTTGGACGAAGGCCGTATTCTTGAGCATGTATTGCAAGTTCTGGAACAAATGTAGGCGGCTCGTCACATCGAATGAGTCCAAAACCAGTTGGGCGTTCATAGGCATGTGTATTCAAAAAATCTATTACATGAGCATCATATGACCGTTGTTGAGCTTTTCTGGTACTTTCTAAGTAGAGTTTCATGTATTACTTTAGATGTTTTATCCTTATATTTTTTTCGTAAAATGACTAATCGATAATAAAAAATTATAATACCTTGGCGCTGAATCAGAATTTCGCGAAGCTTGGCACCGGAGAAATTCGCAAGATGAACCGCTGTTCAAAAATCGCCGCATTATAATTTACATAAGAACCTTTTTTCCATTAACTTTATTAATAAAAAAGAGAAAAATTACCTGAGAGGTTATACAAATGGCAAAAATAGCATTTTTTGATGTTCATGATTGGGAAAAACCCTATCTAAAAAAACAACTAGCAAAGCACCAATGTCTCTTTTTTAATGAGAGCTTGACAAGTAAACATATATCTAAAATTAAGGATGTCGACGCATTATCATTATTTGTCCATTCCCATGTTGAAAATTCTCTTCTAGAAAAATTGCCAAATGTGAAAATCATTGCACTTCGCGCCACAGGTTTTGATAATGTGGATTTGCAGTACTGTGCAAAACGAGGCATTGCAGTTTGTAATGTACCCTTTTATGGGGCAAATACCGTTGCAGAATACACATTTGCGCTCTTACTTGCAATTTCACGAAAGATGACACAAACAATTATCAATTCAGCAAAACAAGATTACACACAAGTTACTGGTTTTGATTTACAGGGAAAAACAATTGGTATAATTGGTGGCGGTCATATTGGTCAGCACGCAATTCGTATAGCAAAAGGCTTTGGTATGAATGTTCTCGTATACGATGTTATACAAAATGAATTCAATGCAACAACGCTTGGATATACCTATGTGTCATTGCCACAACTTCTCAAACAATCCGATGTTATTTCTTTGCATGCGCCTTATAATAAATATACGCATCACATTATTAACAAGAAAAACATTTCTTCTGTTAAAAAAGGAGCGGTGCTTCTCAATACATCCCGTGGAGGGTTAGTGGATTCGGATGCGCTCTTAAGTGCATTAAATAAGGGTCGTATTTCATTTGCAGGATTAGACGTACTAGAGGATGAAAATTCGCTATTAAAAGGAGAAAACGTTTCAGCCTCAGTGAAAGCAAGAAATAAGAAATTGGCAACGCATAAACGAGTCTTATTTACTCCACACAATGCATTCAATACACAAGAAGCACTTGTTCGTATATTAGATGTTTCTGTTGAGAATTTACAAAAAGGATTGGCTGGAAAAATACAAAACAAAGTCAATTAATTTTTTTTTTTCAAATGACACAAGGTGTAGAAAAAGAGCGTGGTATCTTACTTACAGGTTGGTTGGTAATAACTTAAATTGGTACTATTGTTGCTAACCTTGCTTATCTTTTGGTAGGTCCACAGACATTATTAGAATATTCCGATATTCCTGTCTGGATTTTTCATGTTTCAACGTTTGTGAATTTTGCAAATTTTATTTTTATTATTTTCATCTTTTTTTGGAAAAAATGGGCATTATATGGATATGTTGGTTTATCAATTCTGATGTTTTCTCTCAACATTGCGCTCCAAACTGTACCTTTTTCTACAGCGTTTATGGGACTTCTCGGGCCTCTGATCCTTGTTTTACTTTCTTTGCCTAAATGGGAATATTTTGAGTGAGGATTTTTTTAATCTAATGGATTTTTGATATTTTTCAAATTATGCTTTGCAACTCTCGTATAAATTTGTGTTGTTTCAAGTCTTGCATGACCCAATAATGTTTGAATGTATCGCAAGTCAGTCCCATTTTCCAATAAATGTGTTGCAAAAGAATGTCGAAGCACATGTGGTGTGACTTTTTGTAGTATGTTTGCTCGTTTTGCTACTGTTGTTACCACTGATTGAACTGATTTTTTAGAATATTTTCCATTTTTTCCTCTCAAAACATATCCTTTTCCTTGCTTGTCCATTCTCTCAAGCACTCTTTGTGAAATAATTGTGATACGATCTTTATTTCCTTTTCCTTGTTTGACGAGTATGGTTTTATTTTCAAAATCAATATGTTCAAATTTGAGGTTAACCAATTCTTGCAATCGCAATCCGGATGAATAGAGTAATTCCACAATTATTCTGTGCTTTTCGTTTGTTGTACTATTAATCATAGCTGAGATTTGGTTTTTTGTTAAAATTATAGGAATTTTGGATTGTTTTTTTGGAATTGATACGCACGTTGATTTTTGGTTTAAGATTTTCTTTTCATAGAATGTGATTGCGGCTGAAATTAAACGTATTGTTTGAGGGGATTTGTTTTGATTTGTTAAGTATACTAAGTAATCACGCTTGTTTTTCTTTGAATTGAGAAATTTCTCAATATGGTACATATAGGCATTTTGCGTCTTAAGAGAAAAACCTCGAAGTTTCATTTCTTCAACGAGTTTTTGTAACATAACAAGTATGGTGAGCGACTTTTTTATATAAATAACTGCCTCAAATCCGAAAACTTTCCGGATTAAGTCTAAAAAAGTAGATTTAATACTTGTTA
>JBLKOU010000039.1:0-10841 GCA_047603125.1 Candidatus Woesearchaeota archaeon
CCTTAAGGGCTAGGGCTGTATCCCACTGCTAAAAGCAGCAGCTAAAGCTGGGAATTAGCCCAAATTTTATTCATTAACTTATCCATACAGAATTTTTATGAAATCGCCTTTATAAATTTCATGATATTTATGTGCTATTTTAGAGTAGAAACAAAACGCGTGTGAAACGCCGCAACCCGGATTTGAACCGGGATACCCGAAGGTCACGCTTTCCAGGCGTGTGCAATACCAGATTATGCGATTGCGGCAGTAAATATTGTTTGTGATAACGCCATGAGCGTTAGCGAATGGTAGTAAATGTTCAATCCTTTTTGAAGGTTGTGTGATAACGCCATGAGCGTTAGCGAATGGTAGTAAATGTTCAATCCTTTTTGAAGGTTGTGTGATAACACCATGAGCGTTAGCGAATGGTAGTAAATGTTCAATCCTTTTTGAAGGTTGTGTGATAACACCATGAGCGAATCAACCATTCAAAAACAACTAAAAGTCGAAACTAAAAAGTTATTTAAAAAGTATTCGGTCAGAAACGATGCCCGCAATTCTTACAAAAATGCGCATCATTTTCATTTGCGCAATTACATGTTGGACAAACAAGTATGCGTTTTTTTCCATGGGAACGCCATAATTCAACAGTAATCACTCCTGTTGGAACGGCAATTACCGAATATCCAACAAACATTAAAACAAATGCTAAAAGCCGACCAAGAACGGTCGTAGGAACGATATCTCCATACCCCACAGTTGCCATAGTCACCATCGCCCAATACACACCCTCAGGAATATTTTCAACAGTGGGTTCAATCACATAAAAAATTCCACCAAATAGAATTGTAGTCACAAACACGCCCGCCATAAAAATCAAAATACGCGGAATACTTTGCTCAAAGGCATGTAGAAATTGCTTTGTCTCTTCAAAAAATCGAAAAGCCTTAACAATACGCAGCAACTTGATTAAACGCAACAAACGAATAAATACTCCCGTTTGTGCGCCAGGAATAAAAAGCGCTAAATACGTAGGGAGAATTGCAAGAAAATCAATTATACCATACCAACTCAAAACATAAGAACGCTTTTGTCTTGCCATTGATATGCGAACCACATACTCCACAGTAAAAATTAATGTCAAAAACCACTCAATGCCAAAAAACAAACCCCAATACGTCGTAAAAAGAGAATCAACAGTCATCAGCGATGCAACAAGCACACTTACAAGAATACAGACTATTAAAAACACATCGACAACAAACTGTTTGCGCATAAAGTATTTATGAGAAGAATGGTTTTTAAATGTTTACTTTATAAAAGAGATTCCTTGTGCTCTTTAAGATTAACACGAGAAAAATGATTTTCAATCACTCGTTCAAGCAATTTTTCTCCAAATAGACCTGCGAAATTTTGCTGTTCTTGCACTTGCGAACTTCCAAACAAACAAACATCCAGACCCGGGCAAATTGCAGGATAACGCCCACTTTGCAGTTGAAACTCCCCCCTTCTATAAAAAAGAATGGACTCACCATCAACCTGTAATGCTGAACCCAATAAATATGCTCCTTTGCGTTTTCGGGAAACTAGCACAGGCACACAATCGATTGAATGCTCTTGTAAAAAATCAAACGCTACCAACAACCGCTCATAACAAACCTTATTGTAGAACACCCTTTCTTGCTTAATAATTTCGAGTGCACGATTTAAGGAGACGTCTTCTCGTTTTTCAAAAATTGAATAGTCGGTAATCCGTTCTTGAAGCGCAGGTAAATACTGCGCAATTGTTTGGGACATACACGCAGCTCAACCGCTCGTATTTAAAAATTTCACTCAGAATGAGGCTCAACATCCAAAAAAGAAAAGAGCACCTTGCAGCCAGATCAGAAAATTCGGCGATTGTTTGAAAGCTTCTTTCAAACTTGAGGATGATAATCCGAAAAGATGCAGCCAAATTTTCGCATGATACTCAAAGTGAGACTCTTGAGTCAAATCTGCGTGCTCTTTTTGAAAAACAATTAGTGAATAAAGCCTCAGAATGAACAAAAACGCCTTCAGAGGGACTTGAACCCACGACCCCGCGGTTAACAGCCGCGTGCTCTACCTGCTGAGCTATGAAGGCATTAGCAAAAAACAACGCCGACTTATTTATAAATTTTTTCTAATTGTAGTCGACGACATTAATTTCGCATAACTCGGCGATTTCACGACAGTTGTCAAGTTTGCAAAATCAGAGCTGCATGAATCGCTCTGATTTTTGATTTTACGCCAAGGAGTTATGCTTTTCTTTTGCCGCTAACTATTGAATCAACCAAAGAAAACAGCAAAATTTGTCGATGCAGACTGGCTAAAAAACAACAACCTTTTTAAATAGAACGCGCTGCCCTCAATTATAGTGGCAAAAGTCATATTGGATACAAACTTTTTGGTTGTACCTTTTACACACGCATTCTCACTGGATGTGGAAATGCAGCGGATTATACCCGAAACAATCGAGTATATGGTACTTGATGCGAGTCTTCGTGAAGCGCAATCACTCCAACAAGAAAAACTGATTCAAACCTTTATTAAACACAAAAATATTACTGTCATTCAAACAAATAAAACATATGCGGATAAAGCAATTCTTGCCTACTGCAAGAAAAATCCAGACGTATATGTGGCAACTCAGGATGCGAAATTGCGAGCATCGCTCAAACAACTTGGCATTCGAGTGATATTTGTTCGATCAAAAACACATTTGGAAGTGGAATAATATGTTTTACAAAACAAAACTCAAAGATACGGCACGCGTCCCTCCTCATCTCTTTGATAAGGATATGAAACAAGCAATTACTGTCCAACTTAAGGATAAATACGAATCTTTTATTTCAAAAGAGATTGGTATTGTTATTGATGTCATACAAGTACATTCTTTTTCAGAAGGTATCATCATTCCTGGAGACGGAGCTGCATATTATGAAGTTGAGTTTGATGTGCTCGTATTCAAAATCGACCTACAAGAAGTTCTTGTTGGAAAAATTAATGAAATTACTGACTTTGGAGCATTCATGGGTCTAGGTCCAATTGAAGGTATGATTCATATTTCACAAACAATGGATGATTTTGTCAGCTTTTCAAAGGACAAATCATTACAAGGAAAAGAAAGCAACCGATCACTAAAAAGTTCCGATCGATGTCGAACTCGCGTAATCGCAGTGAGTTATAAAGACATTACAAGTCCAAAATTCGGTTTAACTATGCGCCAACCAGGCCTTGGAAAAATTGAATGGGTCCAAGAGCAATACGAAAAGAAAAAAGCAAAATAGGAATCAAAAATGGCAAAAAAACAAGCAGGAAAATTAACAAAAGTTCTTACCACTGATGACACAAGTCCTCTCGATCCAAAAGAGCCGCTCACAAGCAGCTGGTTTGGAAGAATCATGATCTTTAATGCAAATACATCCGAGATAGCAAAAAAACTCGGAATTAAAAAACAAGGAGAATACGCAATTAAGGTGAGATAAGTATGAAAATTACAATACAAGAACAAACAAAACAAAACGGTATCAATAGAACTGAAGTAAAAGCAACAATTACTGGCACAAAAACAACGCCATCACGAGAACAAGTTTCACAAGCTTTACAAAAAGAACTTGCAGCAAAAAACGACACACTCATTATCAAAGAAGTAAAAACACATTTTGGTTCACCACAAATACTTGTTCATGCCTATGTTTATGAAAATAAAGACGACATTAAACGCTATGAAAAAGAATTTATGATTAAACGAAACACACCAAAAAAGACTGAGGAGGCTCAAGCATAATGGCAAAAAAAGCATATTCCGTTTCCAATTGTTATGAAGTAAAAGATGGAAAGTTGACTCGAAAGAATCAAACATCCCCGAAAATGGGTTCCGGATACTTTATGGCAGAACATAAAGACCGAAGAACATGTGGCGCTTCTGGCTACATGGAAAAGAAATAATTTTCTCTCTTTTTTTACTTTTATATTATTATGCCACAACCGAAATACGTCTGGTAATTACTGACAGTTTCTATCTCAAATTCTCACAATATCTTAGTAAGAAAACTCTTTATTTACACGTATGTATCCCAACAGAGTGTTGCGACTCAAACAACTAATATGAAATAATACAAAAACTAATGAAAAAAACAAAAATATAGAACATGTAATCTACAAGAAAACCTACTCACTCTTAGAAGATGATTCAGCGTCTTTGGCCTTCTTTTTCTTTTCCGCAGCTTCATCACCAGCATCACTCGTTCCCATCGTCTGGAAAACAAGTAAGTCTTCTGTCGTTAGCTTTCGCTTCGTTTTAATCTTTTCAGCAACTTCTACCTTTTGCGTTTCAAGGCGTTTTGTCATTTGCTGATTTTCCATTTTACGAGGCTTTGGAATATGTGTAGATTCGCCAAGCTGTTTTTTAATTTTTAAGTATGATTCTTTTGCAATCTTTTCATCCTTTCGCAATGTGTCAACTTCTTGAGCTAATTGCAACAAAGCTTCATGCTCTTCTTGTGAGCGTTTTGCAGCATCTTGAATTTCATGGTGAATTGCATCAGATTCTTTTTTTAATAAACGTAATTTTTTCCCCAATTTTCCGGTCATGCGTGCAGAATCATAGGAATTTTTTGACTCATCTAAAAGCTTCTTTTTTTCTTTAAGCTTTTTCATCATTTGTTTTTCTTTATCAAAGCTCACACCAGCCGTTTCAATTGCACGTTCTAGCTGCTCAGCTTCTTTTTTTAATTTTCCAAATGACATTCCTTTTGGTAATGTAACTTTTTTAACTTGAGATTGTGATTGTGGTTTAATATCTTTTAATTGTGTAATAACTTCTTTAATTTGTTCATTAATCGTATTTCGTTGATCTTTTTTATCTTGAACAAATTGAGTGAGTTGATCACGCTGCTCTTTATGCTCTTTAATCTTATTAATTGCTTGCACAATTTTTTCAGAAACTTCACGTTGTTTTTGAAACCACGTTTCCTTATTCTGTTTGAGCGTATCAGTTTGCATTGTCATCAATCACCTAAAATAATAAAAAAATAAAAAAGGAATTTAGCCGAAAAGAGCTCCTAGACCCGCTGCGGCTGCACCGTCATCCTTTTTCTCTTCCTTCTTTTCTTCCTTCTTTTCTTCAGCTGCTTTTGGCGCTTCACCGGCGGATGCAGGTGCTGCGACAGTTGCTACTGCGGCTTTTTCAATTGCTTGGTCAATATTGACTCCATCAAGTGCTGCAACAAGTGCTTTGACTCGAGCATCATCAACTGTGACTCCAGCTGCTTCTAATATTTTTTTGACAGCTGCTTCTTCGATTGTTTTTCCAGCTTTGTGGAGTAACATCGCTGCGTATACGTATTCCATTATCAGTATCCTCCTATTGTGTTATTTGTTTAAGTGCATTTGCTTGTTGAGCCGCTTTGCCAACGAGTTTTTCTACAACTCCGTCAGCAGGGAACGCACTTTCCAATGCAACTGCGTTTGCATCTTTGAATGCTTTACCAATAATTACATCAGTAGTGCTTGCATTCATGATAGTACATTCAACCGCTAAGTTAAATGACCATTGATGAGCTTGTGTTATATTGTTGATAAATGCTTGTTCATCAACATCGAGTACATCTTTTTTGAAAATAATACCATCTTCAAATGTCGCTTGTAAATTCAATCCAATTTCCATTGGCTCAATTTTTAACCGAGTAAGTACACCAGCTAAACCTGCGCTGATTGTCTCCCCTTCTTTTGCAACAACGGCATCTTCTTTAATTGCAACCTTTCCACCTTCAATACCTGCTTTAATCTTATATTTTCCAAGTTCTCCAATGATTGGACCCGGAGCAAATTCAGTTGGACCTGCAGGCACAACAATATCTCTTGGTGCAATGTTTCCAGCCTTTGCCGGAGCACTCGATTTACTTTTTTTAAGTAATTTAAATAATTTGAATGGATTTTCTTTTGCAAAAATAATTGCCGGCATTCCTCGCAAGTATTGTGACAATTCATTAATACCTTTCTTATCAGCCTGTGCTTTCTCTAAAACACGCTTTAAGAGGCGTTTTTTTGTCATTTTTAGCACAATGCCATTTGCTCGCAGTGATGCGCGCATATTTTGAACTTGAGGTGTTGGTAAACCCTGCATATCGACAATTCCAACAATAGGATATTCCTTAACAATTTGGGCAATTTGTTCAACGACATCTTTTTTGTATTCTTGAACCATCTTATAACACCTTAATTGCTTGACCCATTGTCAATTTAATCATCACCGTTTTTAGATTATTCACTTCTTTTGGAAGGTGGTGGATGAGTTGTTCAATTGCCGAATCTAAATTCTCAACAAGTTGATCATCGCTCAAGCTCTCTTTTCCAAGTGGAACTTGAATAATTGGTGCAGATTTTGCACGAAGTCGGATTGTATATTGCAAGCGCTCAACAATCGGTTGTAAATTTGCTTTTGGTGGCACAACACAGCCTGCCTTTGGATTTGGCATTTTGTTTCGAGGACCAAAGACACGTCCAAATGTTTGGGCAATCTTTGGCATAATCGTTGCTTGTGCAATAAAAAAATCAAACTCATCTGCGAGTTTTTTAATATCCTGTTTTGTTAATTTTTCAAAATCAGAAACTGTTAATGTCTTATGGAGATGTTTTTTACTCTCTTCAATAAGCTCTGGACCGACCAGACCACATATTTTGAGAGTACGTTTTGGATCATGAGGAAGCTGCATATAAAAATCAACCTGCTCCTCAGGTTTTTTTAAATTTAAATCTTTTAGATTTGCTACTAAATCAACTGTTTGTTCAAATTTTCGTTTCTGCGTGCTCTCGCGAAGCTTTGCAACAGCATCCTGTAATATTTTTTTATCCATGATAACACCCTACTAGGCAAGAAGCTTAGTTCTTGGGAAATACTATAAGCAAATGCGACCTATTTATAAATGTTTTGTCTTGAATTAATTTTTCCAGTTCATTTTGCAAGTAACTTTTTAAATAAAATCCCTCCTTCCCCCTTCATGTTTCCAAATCACATTGCGATTATTCTCGATGGAAATCGCAGATATGCCAAAAAACACAATCTCGCTTCCCACAAAGGACATGAGCAGGGGGCAAAAACGCTCAAAACAATATTAGAACACCTAGATACAACTCCAACGAGTCAATGTACACTCTATGCCTTTTCAACTGAGAATTTTAAGCGAAGTGAAGCTGAAAAATCAGCTCTATTTACATTATTTGAAGAGGCTGCAAACCAACTTCTCAAAAGAAAAGACGAACTTCTCAAAAAAGATGTACGCGTACAGTTTATTGGAAATGTCACACGTTTTCCCGAGCATATTCAGCAATTAACCAAAAAAATTGCAGATTTAACACAACACTGCCAGAAAAAAACACTCAATATCTGTTTTGGCTATGGTGGTCGGGACGAAATAACACACGCAGTCCAAACTATTGCAAAGCAAGTTGAAAATGGCACATTACGCGCAGCCGATATTAGTGAGCAGACAATTGAACAATCTTTGTATTTATCAACATCTCCCGACCTGGTGATTCGAACTGGAGGAGCAAAGCGTCTTTCTAATTTCTTACCTTGGCAATCCGCATATAGTGAGTGGTTTTTCACCAACACACTTTGGCCAGAAATGACAACGCAAGAAATGGATGCTATTATTGAAGAGTTTGGGAAAAGAAAACGAAATTTCGGGAAGTGAAAACATTTTTATTAACAAACATCCGAGAATTATTTATGACGAGCACACTTCTAGAGTGGGACATTTATCAAATTCAAACTACGGATTCACCAATAACCGGCGTTAAACTTCAAGGAAGAATTAGAAAATTCTATATTGAACTTGAATAAAACATCCTTCTTGAAAATGCAACAGATATAAAGGATTGTGTTCGATTTGCACTGCCTCATAAAGAAAGTCCCAAACAAATAATCAAATATGTTCACACGCTCATCCCCGACTGCAACATCACACTTCTCGAAGAAAAAGTCGTCAACCCGGTACTCTCAAAAATGAAAGTCAATATCAAAGAGCGATATACTATTTAGAAAAAATAAAACAAAGAAAAAAATAAAAAATCTATCGAGAACTATCCGCTTGACGCTCCAACTCAAGTTTTTTTGCAATTGCTGCAGATTGGTTACTCAAGTTATACGCATGAATAATCTCATTTGCAAGCGCTTGCTCAATAGGTAATTTAGAGTTAAACGCTTTTTGTGAAGCAGATTGTGTCATGTAGCGAATCGTAATATCAATTCGACGCTGTGGCGCACATTCTACCGATTTTGGATATCGAGCTCCACCATATTCAATCGTTAAAATTTCTTCTCTTGGCGCTGCATTTACAATTGCACTCACAAGAACAACAATTGGATTTTCTTTTGTTTTTTGCTCAACAATTTCAAGTGCTTGTTCCATAATCTGCATAACACTTTGTGCCTTTCCAGTTTTATGTCCTGAACTTTGCAAATGCTTCTTACTTTTATGGCCTGAGACCATGATTTTATTCATGAACCGCTCAACAACTGTCATCTTCGACTTATGAAAACGGTTATTCGCTGAGCGACCACCAGTTTTTGGCACAATAATTGGTTTTGTTGTAATGTACGGTTTTAGACCAGGATCTGCAATAACAACTCCTGAATCATCCCATCTATTAAAATATTTAATTTGCATATTCTCACCTATTTACGCGCTTTCTCAATCTTTCCTTTGAGAAGAGCTTCTAATGACTGATCATTGACTTTGAGTACATTCCATCGAATACTTGGCAGATCACCTTTTGCTCGGCCCATCTTCCCACCAATACATTCAATCATTACTTCATCGTGCTCATCAACAAGCTTTGTTGCACCGTCCCCTGGTAAAAATGCAGTAACTTTTCGTCCGTTCTTTGTTAATTGAACACGAACAGCTTTTCGCATTGCAGAATTTGGTTGCTTTGCTTCAATTTGCACTTTTTCAAGCACAATTCCTTTTGCTTGTGCAGCACCTTCAAGCGGATCTGACTTTGCTTTTAAGTTCAAAAGTTTTTTTACATATTTTCCACTGAGCCATTGACTATCATTTCTTCGTTTTTGCAACTTTACAGCCGCATTAATTCCATTAGATTTTTTTCCCATTAGTTCTCACCTTGTACTAATTCTATTTTTAATTCCTGAATATCAAAATATTTTTTTGCTATCATCTCATTATTTCGTAATGTTTGTGCGTTTCGACCAATTAAATATCCTCGTGTTTTTAGATCATTACAAACCATCGTATAAATTACACCCGAATCATTTTGCTGTTCTTTGACATCAATTAATGAATTTGGTTTTGCAAGATTTACTAAAAAATCTTTCACATCCGGTTTGTATTCGACGATGCGTAATTGTTTATTAAATGTGTTCTTGAGCTTTTGTACATTGACTG
Source organism: Candidatus Woesearchaeota archaeon (assembly GCA_047603125.1). Lineage (GTDB taxonomy): Archaea > Nanobdellota > Nanobdellia > Woesearchaeales > DATGWN01 > JBLKOU01. The sequence continues at coordinate 9,414 of JBLKOU010000039.1, forward strand.
CCTTTCTTCCAAGCGCCTTATATATATCGCCATCCTGAACGACAAAAGTCAACACTGAGAACATATCTTCAAAACAATCCTTTACATGCGCACGTGTCATTTTTTCAAACATTGCAATGCGCTGCATCGTCTGTTGATCGAATTTAATAGTCTTCATACTTGAATTGCCACCACGTTTATTAAGTGAGGCCGTTTACAGATAACGCTTAACTCTTCATTGGAAATTGATAATTTCTCAACAGGTGTTCCTGAAATAGTTGCATAGTATTGTATATCTTGCTCCGTTACCGGATTGATATTTTTTGCAAGATAGATTTTGGCAATATGTTTTGATCGAAGTTTCTTTATTGTAACCCTCGGACCAAAGACATGTTTTTTTGCTAAAATCGCATTTCTAATATCTTCTTGGTATGTCATATTCAAACTCCCAACCCCTGACGAGGCTGTTCTCTTGATAAAGAACGAAATCGAGGTTCATTTATAAAGGTTTTGGCAAATCCCCCCATGTTTTCACGCATGCAGCTCACACTCAAAAACTACTTTTTTGCATATAAGATAAATTTGTGAAACGACAGAAGCGGAAAGCGCAAATGAGAAACCGGCATCTCCCCAATTTGAGAGAAATTTGCCTCATCCATATATGTGCGCATTTTTTGCACACCAGAGGGTTTATAACCCCAACATCGACCCGTCATGCGAGATACAATATTATCACGCATCCCAATAACGAGCATAGAACCATCATCAGATAATAAATCCTCCACAAATGAAACTGCCCTCGGCGAGCCATATTCAGATATGGAGGCGGCACTCACTGCAAGCGAAAATGGCGCATGTTCTTGGAGCGTTCCTTGAGTCGAACCAAATGGCTGAATGGTAGATGGATTATTAAAATCACCAATAAAGCTTGGATAGTTTGTTTTTGCAAAACGATTGAGCATTTTTTCTGAAAGATCCATGCCAACAATACGAGAATTTGGAAAATTTTCAGACAAAATCTTTGCCGATAACCCCGTCCCACAGCCAATATCAAGAATACCATTACGCGTTGAAACACTATCCCGACTCGCTAATTGTTCAATCCCGTGACGAAGTAAGCGGTGATAACCAGCAAGAAACATACTAAACTCGTAAAGTCCTGCCAAACGATCATATAAACGAGCAACTCGTGAACTCATACTAGAGGAGGAATGCTTCTCATTGAAATACTTTTCTCTTTGTATGCTGTGTCGGATAAACCGGTAGAAATTCTTTAAAAAAAGTGAAACTATTTGATTTTAAAGAAAAGGACAGCCTTTCATCTAGCAGAAAGCTTTGCTTCGAGCGTATTTTTTCATACGCTCATAGTTCAAAAACTTCATTTTTGCTTCGTTAAAGCAATTTTCTTCTTTGTGACTCTTTACGCATTCGCCAAAACAGCGTTTAACT
>JBLKOU010000040.1:0-10583 GCA_047603125.1 Candidatus Woesearchaeota archaeon
TTAGATATATATTAATCTTTCGGTTTTTACCAAAATTTATCAAAAATTAAGAAAAAGTAGACTTTTTACGTACTTTTCACAACAAAGTATATAAAGGGGTTTTTACAGAAAAGCTTGTATGAAGATGCAAAATTACTTTTTCATTATACTTTTAGTGCTTGGCTTTCTCGTTTTGAGTGGTTGTGATTTTTCCATGAGTTCTGTGAGTGTGTCAACTGATGAGGAAAAATATATTTGCCAAGTTGATGAGGACTGTGTTCTAACTGATTTGAACTTACAGCGCACTTGTTCAGCTTGTGATCCTTGTACATTAATCGATTATGCGGATGAAAATTTTATTTCGGTTAATAAAGAGTGGCTATCTGAGTACAAAAGAAGCTGGATATACAATAATTGTCCTCAAGATTTTTATCGGTGTTCTTATGAAATTGATATGGGCGATGATGATTATACGGATTGTTTGATGCGATTTTTTACCTGCCAAGAATGCGTGAGTTCTTTTGAAAACACTCACTATCGAGCAGTCTGTGTTGATAATGTTTGTCAAAAATATGCTTCATAATTTATCAATAAAGGTTTTTTTCATCAAATAAATGAGTTGTTCTGTGAAAATAAAAAATAAGATCCGTTCTCATTATTGAGAGTTTCACGAGTATAATACTCCGCTCCTTTAATGCAGAGATACTTGGAAAACTACTTATTTTTCAATTAGGTTCGAGCAGCTAACTTTTGTCGTTTTTTAATGAAGCTAAATAGAAATATACCTTTATAAAGTGTGTATTCTCAAAAAAAGTATGCATTTTCGTTTAGAGGCAGGAAATCAAATTGTTATAGTCAGAATTATTATTGCGCTATCGTTAGCAATGCTGGGGACAGTCTGGTCTGTATTCTTACTTCATTTGGGTCTAAGTGAGGCACAAATAGGATTATATTCGTCATTTGTGATGTTTTTGGCTGTGAGCGCGTCTTTTATTGTTCCATTTTTATTACAACGATTTCGAAAGGGAATTTTGGTATTATGGTGTGTATTTATTCCTGCATTATTGTACTTTTTAGTTGGAGCATATCAGAGTTTTTTGATTTTTGCAATTGCAACATCACTTGCAGCAGTTTTGCAAGTTATTCGTGTCAATGCTTTTGATATTTTAATGCATGATGCAACATCCAAACAGACGTATTCTCAATTACAGGGACTTCATTATTCGCTTTTGAATGTTATGTGGTTAACAGGTCCACTTTTAACAGGTTTCTTTTTAGCACATTATTCCTATGACGTCGTTTTTTATGTCATTGGAGGTTTGTTTTTACTTGCAGCATTTATTTTTATATTTTTTCACATAAAAGAACATTTGCACCAATTTACAAATATTCGGTTCCCAGTCATATCATATCTCAAGGATACGCGACAACGATTACCCTATCTCTTATCATTTGGAACGCATTCTTGGTGGAGCTTAGGTGAGATTTATTTTCCTATTTTTCTTATTACAAGTGGCGCAGGTGTTCAATATGTCGCTATATTTATGGCGTTGTGGTGTGTGCCTCCAATAATTATGGAGTATCCTATTGGTCGATTAGCAAAAAAAATTCCTCTCAAACACTTTTTTCGCATAGGTTTTTTTGGGTTATTTGTAATCGCAGTTTCGTGTTTTTTTATAGATAATATTTGGATTATTTTTTGGTTACTCATACTTTCAGGAGCGTTTGCTTCTCTTATTGAACCACTAAATGAGCCGTTCTTTTTTGCACGAACAAAGTCAAAAGATGAAGCAAACTTTTTGCCATTTTTTATTACATCAAAATTTTTAGGCCCTGCTATTTCTCGCGGTGTGACTGGCCTTGTGTTACTTGTTCTTGTAAATCAATATGCATACTTAGTTTTTGCACTTATTTGTTTGCTTTGTTTTATTGGTGCGTTGTTTGTGAAGCGGTGATGGGTTCACCAGAATTCTTTTCCTCGAGGCTTGTCTTGGAGAAATAGTAGCTCTTTTTTGGCAGAGATGAGTGTTTTTATTATTATGTATATTATTGTTGATTCTTTGAGTCGTTTTCAAAACACACACTTGAAGATGCACAAACGCAATTAATATTGCAAAAAGAACTCGTTGAAAAAGCATTGTCTGTCCACAATTATGAGTGCGGATTCTATTGTGGTGTTTCCACTGGACAAGTGCGCAAGAATAGTTTAGAAAATATATTCATTTACCTCAATTAATGGTCGACCTTAGGCTTCATCCAAAAAATTAGAAAAAAGAGCACCTTGCAGCAAAGTCAGAAAATTTAGCGATTCATACAGCTAAATTTTCGCATGATACTCAAAGCGGGACTCTTGAGCCAAATCTGCGTGCTCTTCTTTGAAAAACAATTATTGGATGAAGCCTCGACCTTAGAAAAATATATAAATAGTTGTTTAATATAATGAACATATGTTTAAAGAATTAAACAATTTACGAGTATTTTTAGAAGACCCCGAACGAAAGATTCATGTTCGTGAATATGCGAAGCTTTTTTCCATAACTCCTGCGACAGCAAGTAAACTATTGAATATTTTTGCTCAAAAGGGATTTTTGCAAAAAGAGATTGTACAGAATATTCATTTTTATTCACTTCGAAAAACACAAGTAACAAAAGATTTGAAGGTTTTTTATACCATTCAAAAAATACGAGAAATAATTCCACAACTGGATGTATGTTTTGGAAAGCCGACTATTGTTTTATTTGGCTCAACATCAAAAGGAGAAGACGTTCCAACAAGTGACATTGATTTGTATATTGAATCAGAGGTAAAAAAAGTGTTTGATGTTAAAAAAGTAGAAAAGCAACTTGGAAAATCCGTACAATTATTTGTTTATCAAAACATTGCGCAAGTCCCTAATAAACATTTGCGTCAGAGTATTGTAAATGGAATTGTGTTACAAGGTGAAATACGTGGAATTAAGTGAATGCGAGCAACAGGGGCTAATACGATCTGTGACTCCCAATATGGCGGTCATTGAGTCTTTAAAAGAAATGGCTCTCATAAAACAAGAAGAAGTATTTTCTACGCAATTAACAAAGCGTAATGTTTCAGTATATTTTTCTTTATATTATGATGCAATCCGTGAACTTTTAGAGGCGTTTTGTCTAAAGAAGGGATATAAAGTTTTAAATCACGTTTGTTTAGGTGAAAAAGTCAAAGAAATTTCTCAGGATTTTGATTATAGCACTTTTGATCGCATACGATATTTACGAAACGGGATTAATTATTATGGGAATCAAATTGCTTACGAGCCGGCCGTTCTTTTACTAAAAAAAATAAAAAAGCTGTTTTTGTGGATATTACAAGAATTGAATAAGTAATCAGTCTCACTGGACAAGTGCGACCTGAGTATTTATAAATGAAGTCGTCATATCTGTACGTTATGTCCCAACCACTCAAACCTCGATTGTATCAAGAGATTATAACGGCAAAAGCGTCAGTTGCAAATACCTTAGTTGTTTTACCAACGGGTCTGGGAAAAACAATGATTTCAGCAATGCTTGCTAAACATCGATTACACAAATTTCCTGATATGAAAATTCTTATTCTTGCGCCAACTCGTCCCTTGGTGAATCAGCATAAAGTTTCATTTGAATCATTTCTTGATGAGCCCATGTGTGTATTTACTGGTCAAACAAAACCAGAGAAGCGAAAAGAACAGTTTGCTAACAATACGATTATTTTTAGTACACCCCAAGGTTTAGAAAACGATGTGTTGAGTTCTCGAATTCATATGGAAGAAATTTCCTTGCTCATAGTGGATGAAGCACATCGTGCAGTTGGAGAGTACAGCTATGTTTGGCTTGCAAAGCAATACCAAAAACAATCAAAAAACCCGCTTGTGCTTGGCTTAACTGCTTCTCCCGGTTCAGATAAAGAAACTATTCAAGAAGTCATCGATAATTTACATATAGAACAGATTGAGTATCGAACAAAGGATTCTCCCGACGTTGCTCCCTATGTCCAAGAAACAGATGTATCCTATATTGATGTGGAACTTCCTGATTCTTTTCGCGATATCTTGCGTGCACTTGAGCGCGCATATACTCGTCGAATACAACAAATTCAACAAATGGGGTATCTTAAGTCAAAGCGACCAATGTCAATAATAAAAACGGAGTTACTCAAATTTACCGGTTCATTACAAATGCATGTGAAAAAAAATCCTTCTGATGTTTCTTTGTATTCGCTATTATCATTAACTGCGCAAGCGCTTAAATTGTCACACGCACTTGATCTTGTTCAAACACAGGGTTTACTTGGTGCGAGAATTTATTTTGAGACGATGTTTTCCCAATCAAAAAAAACAAAGGCAATAGAATCTCTTATGCAAGATGCTGACGTTCGGTTTGCATATATGAAAATAGATGAGTTGGTACAAAAAGATGTCACACACCCAAAATTGACTCGTTTATTTGATCTTGTTCAAGAAACGCTCAAAAAAGATGGGGCAAAAGTGATCGTTTTTAGCCAATATCGAGAAACACTTAAAATGATGCAAGAATTGTTTTCCTCTATTCCTGCCATACGCGCGGCTGTTTTTGTTGGTCAAGCCAAAAAAAATGGCTCGGGCTTATCCCAAAAAGAACAAATACGGTTGCTTGAGCAGTTTCGCGATGGGGAATTTAATGTTTTATGTATGTCCAGTGTCGGTGAAGAGGGGTTGGATATTCCAACTGTTGACCGCGTTATTTTTTACGAACCAATTCCGAGTGCCATTCGAACAATACAGCGTCGCGGAAGAACTGGTCGTCATGCAAAGGGAGAAGTAATTGTACTCTGTGCGAAAAATACGCGAGATGTTGCTTCCCGATTTATTGCACAAAGAAAAGAGAAAAATATGTATGCTATCCTGGATGATTTTAAAGTAAAAAAACCATCTCAAGAAGTAACCTTGGATTCGTTTGATCAAGAACAACCGGAGTTTCGATTATTAGTTGATTCACGTGAAAAACAAAGTGGTGTTTTGCGGGATTTACATGGCAAAGTCCAGCTTGATTTTGCTCAATTACAAATTGGTGACTATCAAGTTTCTCCTGAAGTTGTTATTGAATATAAAAAAGTGGATGATTTTGTTGGCTCATTATTGGATGGACGGATGCTTGAGCAAGTAAAGCAGCTCAAAAGTCATGTGCGTCGTCCGTTAATTATAGTTGAGGGTGAATCGGTTTTTTCTGCACGAAATGTTCATCCAAACGCTATCTATGGTTTACTGACAACAATTATGGTTTCGTTTGGTGTGCCTATTTTGTTCACCAAAGACGGGCAAGAAACAGCGCAAGTCTTATACTTATTAGCAAAGCGTGAAGGCTCAACAAAAAAGCAGCAAGGGCTTATAAAAAAAGCACAAACGGTACAAGAACAACAACTCTTTGTGTTAGTTTCATGTCCTGGTGTAGGGATGGGTAGTGCAAAAAAACTTCTTGAATATTTCGGTTCGCTTCATGCAATTGTTACTGCTGATGCTGCAGAGTTGCAAAATGTTGAAGGGATTGGTGCACAAACTGCAACACAACTCTTTTTGTTTTTTCGAGAGAAGTTTCGGTGAGTTTGAAAATAAAAAACGTTTAAATATTTGATTTGTTTTCGAGAGTATATGGGTAAAAAAATGAAATCTGCAAAAAAGCAATTTATTGGTAGTTGGTCAGATTTGACGACTGAAGAGGTTGTTCGATTACATGATGCTATTTCAAAGGTTAAGGGTAAATCTACAAAATGTGTTAAATTAAAAATAAATTGATATATTCACAATCTCACAACCTTTTGTCCATCAGCTGAATCAATAACTTTGTATCCGAGTTGGGCGAGTTTATCTCTGATGAGGTCACTTTTTTCAAAATCTTTTTGTTCTCGTGCACGTTTTCTTTTCTGAACAAGTTCTTGAATTTCTTTTGGAAGAAAAGAGACACTAATTAAATTCAGACCAAGTACAGTATCAAATAGTTGTATTGTTTGTTTTTTTGTCTGCCCGCCTAGAGTTGCGTCTGCAAGTAAATTCTGCACAACGGCAAGTGCTTTTGGGATATTTAAGTCGTCACTAATGGCCTTTTCAAAACTCTGTATGTGCGTTGTTGGTTCGCCCGTAGTTGTGTCATCTAAGAGTGCGATTTTTTCTCGTAAATTTTTCAAGCCTGCTTGCGCACTATCTAATGCTTCAAAACTAAATTGTATTTGCTTTCGATAATGTGTTTGCGCACACAAATATCTATATGCGAGCGGGTCATACCCTTTTTGAATAAGTGTTTGAACAGTGAGAAAGTCTCCTTTGGATTTTGCCATTTTTCCGGTTTGGTCGATAAGAAATTCATTATGCATCCAATATCGTGCAAACTCACTGTCGTGTGCACATTTACTTTGTGCGATTTCGTTTGTGTGATGAACGGGAATATGATCTGCTCCGCCACAATGAATGTCGAATGTTTCTCCAAGATATTTTGTTGACATCGCAGAACATTCTATATGCCATCCGGGATACCCAGTACCCCAGGGAGAGTCCCACTTCATTGCTTGATCGTCAAATTTTGATTTTGTAAACCATAGCACAAAATCCCGCGGGTGTTTTTTGAATGTGTCTTTTTCTACTCGTGATTTTCCGGTATCGTCCATGTTGAGATTTGCAAATTTTGCATACTCTGGGAATTTTTGTGTATCAAAATAGACATTTCCATTTGCAACATAGGTGAAGCCTTTTTTTTCAAGCGTTTGGATGAGTTCAATCATCTCTGGTATGTGATCCGTTGCTTTACAGACAATCGTTGGTTTTTGTATATTGAGAAAACCGCAATCGCTAAAAAACGCTAGTGTGTATTGGTGTGCAATATCCCAGACGGTTTTTTTCTCACGCTTTGCGCCTTTGAGCATTTTATCTTCGCCATCGTCTCCGTCATCCGTTAAATGGCCAACATCGGTTATATTCATGACATGTTTTACCCTATAGTCAAAATGGGCGAACACTCGCACCAGCGTGTCTTCAAACAAGAATGCGCGCATATTTCCTAAATGTGCGAAGTTATAGACGGTAGGGCCACAGCAATAAATACCAACTTCTTTTTGTACAAGTGGTACAAAGTTTTCTTTTTTCTTTGTGGCGGTGTTATAAATGCGAATATCCATTGTCTTAAAAAAAGAGTAAGTAAAGCGCTGCGCCAAAGATAATTAGCGCGCTAATTGTTGAGTTGTCAATGAGTGGAACATTGATAAATTGCATGACTAAGGCAATGAGCAGTGCGACAGCAAGAATTTTGTGAATGTTTTTTCTGTTCATAGTTATGTGGGTGTGGTGATTTATTTAAGAGTTTTGTGTTTGAGGGGGCTTCATCTAATAATTCTTTTTCAAAGAAGAGTACGCAGATTTTACTTAAGAGTCTTGTTTTGAGATTCGGGCGAAAATTCAGCGGCACTTTTTTGGATTCTCATCCTCAAGTTTGAAAGAAACTTTCGAACAATTGCAAAATTTTCTGATTGTCCTCCAATTGCTTTTTATTGTAACTTTCTTTTTTTTGGATGGTGTTGAGAAAAACGCATCTTTTTTAAAGGCCTCTTACTCGCCAGCTGTATGGATCCTTTGGTTGAGTTTCAAAATATCACGAAGCGTTTTAAAGATGAAGTTGTTTTAAATAATGTCCAATTACAAATTTTTCCTGATGAAATTTTTGGAATAATAGGTCGATCAGGGTCTGGAAAAACCACATTGACAAGGATTTTATTAGGATTTTATCCCCCCGATGAAGGTAAACTCATTTATAGAGGAGAAGATATAACGACGCATACAAATAAAATTCGTCGCATAGTTGGATTAACAACACAAGAAAATTCTTTTTATCCCAGACTCACGGCTAAAGAAAATCTCATGTATTATGGAAGAATTTATGATTTGAAAAAAGAAACGTTGGAAACTCGAGTCCCATTATTATTACGTTTAATGAATTTAGTTGGTCATGAAAATGTTTTGGCAGAGGATTTGTCAGGGGGTATGAAGCGAAGACTGGATTTTGCTATTTCGCTTATTCATGATCCTGATTTGTTGATATTAGATGAACCTACAACGGGTTTGGATCCAGTATTAACTGAAGATATTTGGGATATAATCTGGAAAATACATTCGACAGGAAAGACAGTCATAATAATTTCTCATTTATTTGATGAAATTGAACAAAATTGTGGCAGGGTTGGAATTTTAAACAAAGGAAGGTTTTTAGCGGTGCAATCTCCAGGGGATCTTCGTCGTCAAAATCCCGCAGAAAAAAATCTGGCGCAAATTTTTAAAAAATATGTGGAATACTATGATAGATAAAGTGTATTATATGGTGATGAAAAATTTTTTACTAATTTTTCGAAATTGGACGAGTTTTACACTTTTAATTCTGGGTCCGTTTTTTTTAGTCATAATTGTCGGTTTGATTCTTGGAACAGCCACATATCAAGATGTGCCAATTGGTCTTGTTGGTGATTTCTCACAAGTTCAAGAAGTTGTGGAAGCGAGGTTTGAATTACAAGAATTCTCAACGTCTGCAAGCTGTCTGGCAAGCATTGCTCAATCTAAAACGGTGGTGTGCGTGGATTTAAGTGATTCAGGTTCTATTTCAATTCAGTACGATAATTCCAAATTGAGTGTTTCTCAAACAGTAGTGGGTTTTTTAACTCAACACATTGATGCAGCGTCCAGAACATTAGCTGTGGATTCCGCGCAGGATGTTTTTTCTCAAATTGGAACGTTGGAAGATTTTTTAAAATCTGCAAATACATCAATAGCTTCATTTGTGCAACAAGGTGAGAGTGTCTCACAAAATCTAGAAGTATTTCAAAGCGAACTTAATAAGACAAAGCAAAATTTCGAACCTATATATACTGATCTATTGCGTTTGCAAGAAAACGCTACAAATCAAACAATTTTAACAGTTATTGATACTTTTCGGTCTGACATTATTCGTTTACAAGGTGAGGTAAATGAAACAAAACAACAAGTAATGCAAATGCGTGAAGTGGTGGTAAGCCAAAATGAATCATTTTCTCAAATTCGCGAAATCCAAGAAGAAAAAATCGTGGAGTTATTGAATTTTTATAATGAGAATAAAGATAAAATGCCTAGTAGTATTCGGGCTGAGTTTGAAGCATTGCAACTAGAACAAATGCTTGAGTTTTTTGATCAGGCTGATTTTGATCAGGTTTCTGATGCTTTGGTTGATTCTCTAAATAGATTAGAACAGGTCGAAGAGTTATTGGAGCAATATGATCGGGTTCTTTTATCGGCAAGGCTACAAATTCCGGGTTCTATAACTCAATTTGATTCGGTTATAGATCAGGCATCTCAAATTTTTGATTTTATAGAGTTTTCTCAGGAGCAGACGAATCAAACAATTTACACTCTTGAAGAAAATGCACAGGCGATCGTTTTGGTGCAAGCACAACTACAAGATATTTTCCTTTCATTTGATGAGGTTTCAAACGTAGATGTAGAACAGTTACTCAATCCACTTACTGCGGGAGCATCTCCTGCTATTGAAGATGCTTCGCCTGTTCAATTGTATTTTCCACTAATTATATCTTTAATTATTCTTTTCTTATCAATTCTATTTTCCAATATTATCATGTTAAATGAAATTTATTCGAGTGCTCAGCTAAGGAATTTTATTTTGCCTTTACAAGATTTTTTTATATTGCTAAGTTTTTTTCTCACAAATCTAATCATTATACTTTTTCAGATTGCAATATTAGTAATTTTCATGCAAATTCGATTAGATGTGCAATTATTACATCAAATTCCAACTATTTTTTTTGTTAGTTTCTTTTTGAGTGCTTTTTTCATATTATTGGGGATGGTAATTGCGTATGTAACACATTCAAAAGAAAATTCAATTTTACTGACAACATTTGTTTCTCTCGGTTTCTTTTTATTTTCTAGTTTTCTTGTAAGTTTAGAAATGCAGACACGTTTTGTTTCTTTTTTTGTTTCATTAAACCCGATTGTTATCTCTAAAGAGATTTTACGAAAGGCAGTTCTCTTTGATTTGGGATTTTTCACACATCTTGCCTCTTTTTTTCAGTTGTTGTTTTATGTGTTTATTCTTGCCGTTTTATTGTATTTTGTAGTGGCAAGGCACAGATTTCGTTTTAATTAGCTGAATCATTTATTGAGAGTTTCGCGGGTGTAATGCCCCGTCCCTTTAGGGTTGGATACTTAGAAAATGTCCTAGTTTTCTGGGTTTGAAAAACTTGTGTTTTCCAATTAGCTTTGAGCAGCAAACTTTTGTTATTGTTCGTTGCAGAAATTTGTTTTTTTAATGATGCTTGTTCTGAGTATGTTTTTAGTTAGTGGTAAAAGAAAAGCATAACCCCTTGGCGTAAAATCAAAAATCAGAGTGATTGTTTGAAAGCTTCTTTCAAACTTGAGGGTGGAAAATTCAAAAATATACAGCTCTGATTTTGCAAACTTGACAACTGTTACGAAATTGCCGAGTTCTGCGAAATTAATGCCATCGACTATTTTGTCGTACGTAAAAAGTCAGGTCTTTACCATTCTTAGATTTTGAAAGATATTTTTCCCTTGTAATTTCCAAGTATGTAT
>JBLKOU010000041.1:0-10394 GCA_047603125.1 Candidatus Woesearchaeota archaeon
TCCTTGTCATTTTTTATCACCAATTATAGTTTTTTAAACTATAATAAAAAATGCGGGGTTTAACATACAATCATAGACAATTTTTTTAAAAGAGCTTTTAAAAAATTTTCTTTTCAAAAAATTATTTGTGAACAACAAACTCATTCTTTTTCTTTGCAGCTATACAAATGTTCATCTAAACGAATAACAAAGCCAGAATCTTTTTGATAATCAATTGTACAACCTGAGAGTTTTTGATATGTTTGCGAATCTGTTACTATTTTTGCACCATCGCTCAAGATGAGTTGATCGGTTGCTGTTGCACCGTCTTGAACAGAATAGAAAAAATCACTTGTTTCAAGTAAGAATTCTAATCGAAAAACACCAAAAGGTTTTTGTTTTTTAATGAGTTCATTTTTTATTTGTGTTGTTGCACTTACACTCACGCGCACATGCTCTGTCTGTTCTTGCTCGTCTTGTTCTTGTACGGCAAGTTCATTTGCATCAGCTAACATCATATCAATAGTTTGCTCATCCATTCCATGTCCACGAGCCCCTTCTTCAATAGTCTCCCAACTAGAAACATGACAACCCACGCACGCAAGACCGTATTCACCAAAAATTTCTGCAGCTTTTGGATAGGTTTGTACAATTTCTAAAATGAGCATGTCCCGTGTTATAAGCTCCTTTGTCATGGAGAAAAGAAAAAAGTAAGGATTTTTAAAACTATCCTTACAAAAGTTTGAGAACAAATCTTAATGCAATCTTAATGCGACGATTCTTAACAGCGGTTCATCTCGCGAATTTCTCCGGCGCGCAGGTTTGCGAAATTCTGATTCTGCGCCAAGGCATTATACGTTTTTATGTAGCTATCTTTGTAAAAAGTACCTTGAAAATTGTCTGGCAATGGCTGGAGAAAATACACCTGCCAATCGTTCTCGACTGACTGTTACAGAAGGAGTTTGAGATAAGTCATAGATTTTTCCTAAGTCACCTGGTTTAGCCGTTTCATTATTCATTTCATGGGCTCTTTGTAATGATTGTGGGATAATCTGAACTGATTTTTTCCGTCCCCATTTCACATCCTGTGCAATCGCTTTACAAATTGAATCCCAGTGTAAGGCCATTCGCTGTGGTGAAATACCTTTTCCATTCAAGTCATTGTTATATTCAAACACACTGTACTTATGTGCTGGCGGAGAAAAAATTAAGCGAGGTCTATGCAACCCTTCATAATCTGATCGTATATGCCCAAGCATTCTCCAGGACTTATCAGGTTCTAGAAAATAATCAAAGCGTGTTAATAAGTCTACATTTGGACGATCACGAATAATGTCTACGGTAATACAATGATTATTATTGAGTCTGTGCTCTAAAAACAAGGGATCATAAATATCCACGGGCGTATGATTACGAACGATTGGTTTTAAAAAGACTGAAATATTCGAGGGTGAATCATTTAAAACTGCCAAATTATAATCATATTCTTGAGATTTACCATTGAATTCATAGCCAATATGTACTTTTTTCTTCATAAACGTGCAAGAAAAATGTGCTATTTATAAATATTTCGTCACAGAAAAGTAGAAACGTCACATAATCAGTAAATGAATCCCATATCCAATATAATGTGTTGCTACAACAACGACTATTGCAGCCAAAATATGCAAACTCACTGTTTTATAGGGATTTGTATGTTGCTTTTTTGCTAAATAGAGTGTGAATAACCCAATAAGAGAAAAACCCCAAATTATTGATAATGAAACAGCAATAGGCGTGTCAAAAACAAGAAAAAAAAGAAGAAAAGAAATTGCAAAAATGAATTTTGCCAAAAATGTTGTAATAGATGTCGTCCACAATGTTGAGTTTTTTGAGCCCTGTGATTCTTCTGATAAATGAATGCCCATCGCATCTGAGAGCCCATCTGCAAGTGCAATAACAGCTATTGCTGCCATGATTGTCTCTTTTGAGGCTGTACTTGCATTAATACCAATAATTAACCCTAGTGTTGTAATGATACCGGATGTCAGGCCAAAACTAATACCTTTGAGGAGAGAACGATTGTTCATACCTTCTTTTTAAAAACTTGAATTTATATGTGTTTTGGCTGGTTTTTCTTTATCCATACTTATCGACAAAGCAACAAGGCATTATAATTTTTTATTGTCGCGAACTACACCCGGCTTCATCCAAAAAATAACAAAAGTTCGCTGCTCGAAGCTAATTGAAAAACACAAGTTTTTCAAACCCAGAAAACTAGGAAATTTTCTAGGTATCCCCGCCCTGAAGGGACGGGGTATTACGCTTCTCACCTAATCGCGAACTTTTGAATTGAGAGTTTGCGGACTAAAGTCCGGGGTATTATACCCGCGAAACTCTCAATAAGAAAAAAGAGCACCTTGCAGCAAAGTCAGAACATTTGGTGATTGTTTGAAAGCTTCTTTCAAACTTGAGGATGGGAATCCGAAAAGTTGCAGCCAAAATTTCGCATGATACTCAAAGCGGGACTCTTGAGCAAAATCTGCGTGCTCTTTTTTTGAAAAACAATTATTGGATGAAGCCACTCACCCAGAAAGTATTTAAATACTCCACATACTCAAATTTTGTTATGAAATACAGAGAATTTACACTGGATCCATTCCAGGAACAAGCAATCCAATCAATTGATAAAAATCATTCAGTCGTTGTCAGTGCCGCAACAGGAACAGGAAAGACACTGATTGCAGACTATGTTATTAACAAAGCTATCCAAGAAGAGAAACGTGCAGTATACACCGCACCAATTAAGGCTCTTTCAAATCAGAAGTTTCGTGAATTTACCACACTCTATGGCAAACAAGCCATTGGACTTCTTACAGGGGATATTGTCATTAATCCACAAGCACAAATTTTGATTATGACAACAGAAATTTATAGAAATATGCTCCTAGAAAAAAGTCCGGATATTCAAACAATTTCCTATGTCATTTTTGATGAAATTCACTACATCAATGATCGCGAACGTGGAACTGTCTGGGAAGAATCGATTATTTTCTCACCGGAAAATGTTCGATTTTTATGTTTGAGTGCAACTATTCCTAACTATAAACAATTTGCACAATGGATTGAATTTATTAAACACCACACTGTTGATACAGTTAATTATATGAAACGAGCAGTTCCTCTTGAACATTCTTGTTATGATTTTAAATTTGGAATTACCTCCATTGATAAGATTATAAAAGATACAAAACAAGAGCGATTTGTTCGACGAAATAAAAAAAACAAGCGTCAAGCACTCCCAGTTCCTAATCACATTCACTTGATTAAAGAATTACATGAAGAACAAAAACTTCCTGCAATCTTTTTCTCATTTTCTCGTGCGCAATGTGAAAAGCGTGCGGTTGAGCTTGCAAAAAAGCATGACTTTACAAATCCTGCACAAAAAAAAGAAATTATTCAAATTACACGAGAAATGATTAGTGACACTATTCGTGATTTACATAGTACGCATCAACTCAAAGCAGTATTACAAAAGGGAATTGGAATTCATCATGCAGGAATGCTTGCAAAACAAAAAGAGATTGTTGAGCATTTATTTGATAAAGGACTCTTAAAAGTCTTATATGCAACAGAAACATTTGCCGTTGGAATTAACATGCCTGCAAAATCAGTTTGCTTCTCTTCTTTACAAAAATATGATGGATTGAGTTTTCGACTCTTAGATGCAAAAGAATATTTTCAATTAGCAGGTCGAGCAGGAAGACGAGGAATTGACACGGTTGGGTATGCGATTGCACTCATTGATAGAAATCAACATGAAGATTTTGAGCAGATAAAACAACTTACAACAAAAGATGAGGATGGAATTATTAGCCGATATCAACTCTCCTATAATACGGTTTTAAATTTAATTAAACAGTTTGATGAACAGCAAATTCAACAAATCCTCAAACAAAATTTTGGCTACTTTGTCAAACAACAATCAAAGCAACAGTTTCAAATCACACAGAGTTTTGCAAATTATAAGACAAACTTGGAAAAGCTTGGTTTTTTAGAAAATGGACAGCTTACATGGAAGGGTGAATTTGCAACTCGAATTTACACGAGTGAACTCGAAATCGCAGAACTTGTCTTTGGCGGATACTTAGAAAACTTAAGTGACCCACAAATTGCAACACTTTTGGGTTCTATTATTTACGAGCCTCGACGAATGGATCATTTTAATATTAAAGGAGTGCAAATTGATGATATTTTACACGTTATTAGCGACAATAAATTACTAAATAGAAAAATCAAAAAGCTCCATCTCAAGCGTGTTCGAAAAACAATCGAGAGCTGGGTTCGTCAAAAAGATTTCGAGTATATTCTGGACTTATCAAATTTGGCAGAAGGAGATATTATACGAATTTTTCGCCAACTCGTCGATATCTTACGCCAAATAAAAGGCTCACTACTTGCAACAGAACCGCACAACCCACTTGTTGAACGAATAAACACACTCCTAGAAAAAATTGATAGGGACATTGTTTCGGTGGAATTATAATGCAAGGTGCAGAAGCAATCATTACTATAGAAAACGGCATTGTCACAAAATATCGGCCAAGTAAACACTATCGCATTGCAGAGCTTGACAGACAATTTACTGTGCTTCGAACGCGAAAGGAAGCAAAGATTCTTCAAAAAGCATACGACCTTGGTATTGCTGTTCCAAAAATACTCAGCGTTAATGAATCTACACACACTATTACAATGGAGCACATACCGGGCGAGAAAGTTCGGGACTGCTTAACTGCAAAAAATCAAAAAGAAATTGCACACCAAATTGGACAAACACTCAAACAATTACATGATGCAAATATTATTCACGGCGACTTAACAACATCAAATATGATTCTTAAAGATAAGGCTGTTTACTTTATTGATTTTGGTCTGAGTTATATCTCAAAAAAGATTGAAGATAAAGCAGTGGACTTGCATTTACTCAAGAGCGCTCTTGATTCGTATCATGTTAATACGACAATATTTTCGCTTATTCTAGAATCGTATAATGATGCCTCTGTTGTGAAACGCTTTGAAATTGTTCAAAAAAGAGGAAAAAACAAACATTAAAAAAAAGAAAAGAAAAAATTATTCCAGATCTATTTTTGTTTTTGTTACTTGACCCATTGCTTCAACTTCAACCCAGACAGTTCTTTGGTCTTCTGATAGAAAATAGTTTGTGGTTGTAACAATTTCACCAACATATTCCACATCCATTCGCTGTTCTTGGAACATATGACAAACGACAACTCCTTCATATTGCGACTCACCAATAATCTCCGACTCAATTGTGATTTGCTCATCATCAAAAGAGTAAATGGAACCTGCAATACACCATTGTGATAGAGGAACAGAACCGACTAAATCTTGAACTTCTTCAATGACTTGTGTTGTCACTTCTACCGTATCATTAACAACTTGCACAACGGAATCACTTTGGTTATACACCAATCGATCTTCGCCGAGTTGATTTTGTTCAACAATGTCTTCGAGAGGTTGATCAGCTGCACAACCAACAAGAAGTAAACCCAATAATCCTATGAAATAAAATATCTTATTTATTCGGTATATTATAACAGATATATTTAAAAATATTTGTAAAAAAAAGAAAAAAATTAATCTTCTAATCGTTCGTCTTCATCGAGATTGAGATCATCTTCCTCTTGTGAATCTTGCTCAAAACCTTCGATAAAACCAGCTTCAGCACCAGAAATACCTTCACTTTCTACTTGGCTCTCTCGACCAGATTCTTCGTACGGATTTTCTTCATCAATAAATTCTTCGTCCATAGTTATCCTCCCACAGGTTGTGGATACCCGCCTTCAGGATGAAAGAGCGGTGCGCGATCGCTGAGTGTCATTAATCCTAAATATTGTTTCACTCGTTCAAATAAATCATTAACGATATCAAACAAATCATCCTCATTATTATCAATTTGGCTTCTGTAGTGATATCGGTAAATATAATCCCATAATAGTTGACTTATTGCACCTTTTTGCCATTTTTCTTTTCGATCAAAAATGACTCTTGCATTAATTGAGAGCAGTATCTCCCCATCATGTGTTTTTATTTTTTGATTATTATGCATAATCTCTTTTTTTTTATGCACGAGTAATTGGCAATCAACGTCTATTTCTAAGTCAAAAAGCTCTGAATGTTTTTTAACTGTTCGCCACCAAAACCAAACATTCTTTGCTCCGCCTCCGGGCAAAATGACTTCATTATAATATTCTTCAATATTTTCATCCCCTTCAGGATGCACGAATCCGCGCGATGTTAAAAACTCAAACATCATCTTGTACAGGTTTTCAAAATTATGCACACCCTTAAAATTGAGCATCCACTTTCCTGCAAGCGGTTTTTCTGTGACAGTTGCCATAAGAGTATTTATCACGGGCTGGTTTATAAAACTTATGTGGATATAGTCGACGACATTAATTTCGCATAACTCGGCGATTTCACGACAGCTGTCAAGTTTGCAAAATCAGAGCTGCATGAATCGCTCTGATTTTTGATTTTACGCCAAGGAGTTATGCTTTTCTTTTGCCGCTAACTAATAAAAGACTTATTTTCAGAACTACCTTCGCTTACCACTATAAACTTTTAATTGTCCTATATCTTCTGAAACCCATTCTCTACAACTCACTGGTAGATGAATTAAAGCAGTATATGGTCTGTCAATTAACTCTTTTATTGCCCAAGACATCCCATTATATCCTGGACTACAATCTGGAGAATCGATTTGGCGAACATCACCACAAATGACTGTTTTTGTTCCAAAAGCTGGACGTGTTAATAGAGCATGCATCACATATGGTGGATAATTTTGAGCTTCATCTATCAAATAATAACTTTGCCCAATCGAATCTCCACGCATAATTCCCGCATACGTTAAATCAAAGAGCTGATGCCTTTCAGGTAATTTTACCGAACCCCCAACACCTGTATTAATTTCTTTAATTTGCCGTCTCCTTGGCAAAGATTTCATTTGGCGGAGAGGATGATAAAACCCTTGCTCAAAACCAAAATGTGAGTCAAAAATCGTTTCCCCGTGTGCTTTTAAGAAAGGTTTTAAATGTGGCTCTAATTTATCGAGTAAATCTCCGGGTAGAGCACCTAAATCATATCCACCTAATGTTTGTGTGCTTTTCAACAATACGAGCTGTCTGTATAAACTCTCAGCATTTTCTAAAATTGGACTTGAACCAAGTCGACTCTCAGCCGTTTTAGGATCATGAATGAGTGTCTGATCTAAACCTGCCACATACGAAAGAAGTGTTTTTCCAGAACCTGCGACTCCTGAAAGAATGACAACACGAACATCCGGGTCTAAAAGAGCATACTGCATAGCTAAATATTGTTCTGCATATCGACACTCAATTCCAAAAATTTCTCTGCGAACATGATTACCTACACGAAGCTTTCGTTGATTTAATTCTTGTTGTGGTATCATTTGAACGCGCAGATTATCCAATTTGAATTTTTCATTAACAGGCGTTTTATCACCGTGAACACGAGCAAAAGAAACATTTTTTCCCGAACCAAATCGTATAAATTGATTTGAAAATAGTTGAGTTCCATTAAGCATATCACTTGCTTGATTAGCAGGTATGGAAAAGTGTGGATTAGTACTATTTTCCATCAGCAGTTGGTACATAGCATCATCACCATCAATAATACCCAATAAATAATTATCAGGATCTGCACGCAAAAAGCCTGGCTCTTGAACAGGTAATCCATGCATTTTTGCAAGTGTACTAGAAAAAGAATCTCTTGTCATAATTGCTTCTAAATTTTTACGAATAGATTGCAATTTTCCACTTGAAAAACCTGTAAAAAACTGTTCTAATGGAAACTGAAACCTCCGCGATTGAAAATTTAGAGGTAATTCATCATCAATAAGTATAACATCTAAACCCGGGTTTGCAGTCATAAACCATGCAGAATCTTTTTGACTAGCTTCATTCATAAGAGCAGAAACAGTTTCAGTTGAATCATGAAAACCATCGCCACCACCTTCTTCTTTTAAGTGATACATAGCTGTAAAAAATGATTTTGGAAGAATAAGCCCATTTTTTTCTTCTGAAGACTTATTTGCTAATTCATGAAATACATTCAAACCACCAAAACGGTAAACATCAAGTAATGGGACGTATAGTTTTTCATAGTTATTAATAGCATCTCTCATACTTTACACTCCAATTCATCTTACTTTAAACGCATATTCAATTGCTTGATAATCAGCTAAACGACGACCAGATACACGAGCAATTTCTCCGTTTTCTCGTACTCTACGTTCTAAAGAAATTCCAGCTTTTCGCACAAAACTCTTTGGCGTTTGACCAGGAACAAATAACCTCGATTGAATTCTTGGAAGTAATCTCCAAATTTTAGTATCTTGAGAAAAATCAGCCACATCTTTTAAAACTTGCGAAACAACTTCACTTGTAAAACTATTCGCATCATAAGAACGAAATGCCTCATATACACCATCTAATTCATTTGGCTTTACATCCTGCAAACTTCCTTTTTTTGACGTTGCATTCAATAATCCCTTTAGAACCAAATATCCAGTTACTAAACCTCTTTCAACTTCATCCGTGTGATACAAACTTAAATCATCAGAAACATACCTGAGCAATTGTTCATTAACCTGCGCCATGTTATCATTTGGAAATAGTATAATCTTTATAAACATTTTCTTTTGTAAACTCTATGCAGTAATACCCGCAGTTCAGAAATTACCACAAGAAACTTTAAAAACCCCTCCGCTTTTTCTTTTCTTCATGCTCGTCGGACTCGTTGGAAAACCAAATGTAGGAAAAAGCACCTTTTTTCGTGCTGCAACACTTGCACAAGTAGCTACAGGAAATTATCCCTTTGTGACTATTAAGCCAAATCATGGAACAGCATATGTCAAAACAGATTGTGCCAGCACTTTTTTTAACGTAACACCAACGCCAAGAGAAGGATATGTTATTGATGGGAAACGATTCGTCCCAATTGAGCTTATGGATGTTGCTGGTCTTGTTCCTGGCGCACATAGTGGTCAAGGTATGGGAAATGCATTTTTAGATGATCTACGTCAAGCAGATGTTTTAATTCACATTATTGACATCTCAGGCTCAACAAATGAAAAGGGCGAACCAGTCCCTGTTGGAAGTTACGACCCAGCAAATGACATTCGATTTTTAGAAACAGAACTGGATATGTGGTATTTAGGAATTATTCAAAAAGGATGGGATAAATTTGCTCGAACAGTACAACAAACAAAGGGCGATATTGCAAAAGCAATCGCAAAGCAACTAAGCGGACTCAAAGTGACAGAAGAAGATGTGGAGCAAGCCATAAGCACATTTTCAAAACAAGATCCTACAGCCTGGGAGCAAAGTGATTTACAAATTCTTGCAAAAAAACTTCGAGAAAAAACAAAACCCATTATTATTGGAGCAAATAGAATTGATATTGCCATTGCAAAAGAAAATTTAGAAAAAATTCAAAAAGAATTTCCTCACTACACCATTTTTGGTTGCTCTGCTGAGTCAGAAGTCGCTCTTCGTGAAGCATCCCGTCAACAACTCATTGAATACACACCCGGAGAGAGTACATTTACAATAAAAACACAAGTGACTGAAAAGCAAAAACACGCTCTTAATTTTATTGAAAAGTTACTCAGTGACTGGAAAACAACAGGCGTTCAACAAATCCTTGATAAAGCCGTCTTTGATGTTCTTGATTATATGCCAATTTTTCCAGGCGGTGCAAAAAAACTCGAAGATAGCCAAGGACGAGTATTACCAGACTGCTTTTTACTCAAGCGCGGTTCAACAGCTCTTGATTTTGCATACAAAATTCATACGGATTTAGGAAAACGGTTTATTCGCGCAATTGATGTGAAAAAAAAGCTCACTATTGGAAAAGATCATATTCTTCAAGATGGCGATGTCATTGAAATAATTAGTGATGCTTAGAAATTAACAATCAGGAATTGATTCTACCGCAATTTGTTTATCATGGCAAAATACATCGCCACCAATGATAGGAATAACAGTCATAATATCAACAGAACCAACATTTTGTGTAGGAACTCGTTGCACATGTTGTGTTAACTGCTTAACTGGTTCTTGAAAATCCTGCGTAAAAGACGCATCCCCCACTAAACTCACACGAAAACCAGCAATATCATATCCTTTATTACTGAGTGTCATTTGCACTTGTTCAGATGTTTGACAAACGCGTGGTCCATCGGCCGTTTCTAAAAACTCAATTTTTACGTCTTGACATGCACTTGAAGCCAAATTTACTCCCAAATTCATAATAACCGCGCCAAGGGAAACGGCAAATGCAATAAGTAAAACTGTAGCTACCAATGGTGAGACTGCGCGCTTATTCAT
>JBLKOU010000042.1:0-10379 GCA_047603125.1 Candidatus Woesearchaeota archaeon
ATGAATGCAGATCAACTCATTGAGAACTTTTTAGCATTTTTTGAATCCAAAAATCATAGCATTATCCCAAGCGCATCAGTTATCCCCGATAATGATCCAACAGTCTTATTTACTACGGCCGGTATGCAACCCCTCATTCCTTTTTTAACAGGACGCCAACATCCACTCGGGCAACGTCTTGCAAATGTGCAACGCTGTATACGAACAAATGATATTGACCAAGTTGGGGATGCAACGCACCTAACCTTTTTTGAGATGCTTGGAAACTGGTCTCTTGGAGATTACTTTAAAGAAGAGGCAATTTCTTGGAGTTTTGAATTTCTCACGCAAAAACTCAATATTCCTCTTACACATCTTGCAGTTACTTGCTTTGCTGGCGATGCTCACGCACCAAAAGATGAGCAGGCTGCACAAATTTGGAAGAAACTTGGCGTTAGTGAAAAACGAATCGCATTTTTACCAAAAGAAGATAATTGGTGGGGACCTGCAGGACAGACAGGACCTTGTGGACCAGATACGGAAATGTTTTATTGGAAAGCAAAAACACCACCACCTGAGACATTTGACCCCGAGAATGAGAATTGGGTGGAAATTTGGAACGATGTATTCATGCAATATAACAAGCAAACAGATGGAACATACAGTCCACTTTCGCAAAAAAATGTTGACACGGGAATGGGTGTTGAGCGAGTAAGCATGCTTTTACAACAAAAAACAAATGTGTATCAAACTGAACTATTCACACCAATATTAGAAAAAATAGCGCAAATTTCACAAAAAACATATGACAGTAATCAACAATCATTTCGTATTATTGCAGATCATATCAAAGCTGCAACAATGATGCTTGGGGACGAAAAATCAATCACCCCGTCCAATGTCGATCAAGGCTATGTCCTTCGAAAACTTATTCGACGAGCCATTCGTCACGGTCATAAATTAGACATGCAACAATTCTGTGCGCCACTTGCCCAAATTGTTATCGACATGTATAAGGACAGATACCCTGTACTCTTACAAAACAAACAGCACATACTTGATCAAATACAACGTGAGGAAGAAAAATTTTTACATACAATTGAAAAAGGTCTCAGGCTCATTACAAAAAAACTTGTCGGGCTTGCCATCAAACAAAAAGGAATAGACTATATCAAACAAGAGCAATTACTTGGAAAAGAAGAGCAGATTTGCAAAAAACTCAGCGTTTGGAATATTGACACCATTGACTTTCCACCATCATGGTATTTTGACTTATACCAAAGCCATGGTTTACCACTTGAGCTCACAATTGAAGAAATAGAGTCTTTTGGACTTGTTATTGAGAAAAAAGAAGCACTCATTCAAGATGTTTCCAACTTGTTTAAAGAACATCAAGAAAAATCACGACTTGGCGCACAACAAAAATTCAAAGGTGGGCTTGCTGATGATAGTGAACAAACAACAAAATTGCATACTGCAACACATCTGCTCAATGAAGCACTCCGTCGTGTTATTGACCCAGCCATCACACAAAAAGGATCAAATATAACAGCAAAACGACTTCGTTTTGACTTTAACTATGACAAAAAACTCACTCCTGAACAACTACAAGCAGTTGAAGATGAGGTTAATTCGCTCATAAAACAAGCACTTCCAATAACTCAAACAGAAATGACACCCGAAAAAGCAAAAGAACAAGGAGCACAGGCAGAGTTTGGTGCACGCTATCCTCCCAAAGTTTCCGTATATGATATTGGCGAGTATTCAAAAGAAATTTGCATGGGGCCGCATGTACAAAACACCAAAGATATTGGAACATTTAAAATCATTAAAGAAGAATCCAGTGCAGCAGGAATACGAAGAATTAAAGCAATTGTTGAGTAAGTTATTCTTGTAGAACAAATTCTTTGTAATGCGCAATCTCTTTTGCAATTGCTGCCGGAAGTGATTTTGAGTCTATATTCATCCATTTATACGCCTGAATTTCTTCATTTGTCCGTATTTCAAATGTCGTCGGATGACAGACATAGGTTAATATAATAACATGTGCACCATCCTTACCCCGAAAAGAACGTGCCATATTTACTTGCTTTACAGTCACATCTAAATTTGTCTCTTCTTTTACCTCTCGACAAATTGCATCTTCAAAAGATTCTCCAAACTCAACATGTCCGCCCGGTGTCGTCCAGCGATTGGCTCCAAATTCCTTATCTGCGGCTCTTTGAATGCATAAAACTTGATTTTTATCAAGTATCAGGGCTTTGACAACGAGAACTGTTTTCATCACAGCTATAAGCACCCTATCCTATATAAAGACTCTGAATTTTTACTAGTGTCACTGTAAAGGAACAAAAGATTTATAAACGAGTTATCCATTGCCACTTTATGGTGATAAAATTAGTACTCCCCACAATTTTGAGCATTCTTTTTCTTATCACTATTCTCTCACTCTCACAACCCATCTTATCTGCACAGCCTTTTGCCTCTGAGCCGCCAGTAAACCAGCCTTCACCTCAAAATCATATCGCACAAAATCAAATTTCTGTCTATAATGATCGCTTTATTATTGAGACAAGTGATGAGATTTTCTGGACTAAAATAACCGATACAAAGTCCATGGATCCCACATTTGACAGTACTGCTCATGTGGTGCTCAAAAAAGTCAGCAATCCCGCACAAGTTCAAGTAGGAGACATTATTACCTTCACCACGCCCAAAGGCCTCATTATTCACAGAATTATCGCTATAGGATATGACCAAGATGGCTGGTTTGCAACAACACAGGGTGATAATCTGGCACATCCCGATCCATACCCCGTGCGAAGCGACCAAATCACCGGTGTTGTCATTGCAATTCTCTATTGAATCGTCACCACTTGCAAATTTAAAAAAGTTTATTTATAAATAAATCCGATAGATATATAAATCTGCGTATACTAAAGGGTACTATGGGACAACAAGAAGTATATGATTTTTTGAAGGCCAATAAGAATACTTGGTACACTTCACGCGAGATTAGCGAGAAGCTCAATATCTCCATCGGCTCAGTTACTATGAGTCTCAAAAAACTGCGCAAATCAAAATTACTTGATTATGAAAACACTGGTAAGCGAAATATGTTTCGATATCGCTTTAAAGACTCGTAAATTCTTTAAATACCACCTTTTTTTCTTATTTTCATGGAACAGCCAAAATCTGCTCGAAATCAACTGCAAGAAGAGATTAGCCAATTAGAAAAGCAAATTTCGAAAACAAAGTACAATAAAAAAACACAGGGCGCAATCGGGCAAATGAAAGCAAAGCTGGCGCTATTGCGTCAAAAGCTTGAAACTCGAAATTCCTCAAAAACGGGAAAATCATCCGAAGGTTACGCTGTCAAAAAAACAGGTGATGGTACCGTTGTTTTGCTCGGTTTTCCCTCCGCAGGGAAATCCACATTACTCAATGGTCTCACCAACGCACAATCGCAAGTGGGCGCATATGCCTTTACCACACTCACCGTTGTTCCGGGGTTACTTGAGCACAAACACGCAAAGATACAAATTCTTGATGTTCCCGGTATTATTGAGGGTGCTGCCAGTGGTTCAGGACGAGGAAAGGAAGTTTTGCAAGTTATACGAACAGCTGACTTTATTATTATTGTTGTGGACGTCTTTAACCCATTTCAATTAGAAAAAATAAAAAAAGAAGTACGCGATTCAGGTGTGCGCTTAAACAAAAAAAAGCCATTTGTAAAAATTCGAAAAACGATCAAAGATGGGCTTCGTATTGGAACAACGGTTCCTCTCACAAAAACTGATATTGCGACACTTGAAGGAATTTGTAAGGCATTTCGAATCATTAATGCAGAAATACTTATACGAAGCGATATTGATGCAGATGAATTTATTGACATGCTTGAAGCAAATAAAGTCTATGTGCCTGCAATTACGGTCTTAAACAAAGTAGATATAGCTGACAAAAAAACACTCGAATATGCACGTAAAATTGCTCAACCCGACCTTGAAATTTCTGCTCAAAAACGACTCCATCTTGATGAATTAAAAGAGCTTATTTTTCGTCAAATGAATTTTACTCGAATCTTTCTTAAAGAAGTCTCAAAACCTGCTGATTTCAAAGAACCTCTTATTATGCGAGAGGGACAGACTATCGAGGATGTCTGTAATAAGCTTCATAGAGATTTTGTCAAACGATTTACGTTTGCTCGTATTTGGGGACCAAGTGCTAAATTTGATGGTCAAAAAATTCAAAAACTCTCACACGAGCTTAAAGATGAAGATATTCTTGAACTGCATTTGCGATAAACGCCTTAGTTACGTAAGAATTCAATGAGACGTTTACATAAATCCTTTGTTTCCATAAATATTTGGCGAACAGGATCGTTATGATTATTTGCTAAAATTTCAACCATGGAGTCATTGCCATCTTGATCGCGAACAAGTGTTGTTCTTCGAAGGGAAAAGAGTGCTTTTTCAGGTAATTCTAATAAGAGTAGTTTTTCATAAATACCTTCAAGTGCAGGCAAAGAACCTTCATGCGTGAGCGCGTTATAAAAGTCACGAGGTATATTTAATCTTGAGCGAATTTTCTCACTTCCCCCGTTTTTATCTTGAAACACATAACCAATAATTGCATTAAGGGATTTACATTTCTCCTCGACAGTGTGAAGGTGTTTAGGAACATCTTCAACAGTAACTTGCTCTTTTTGCACTAATTCTTGCTCAAGAGATTCAATTTGTCGTTTATATTGTTCACTCTCATGCTTATACTGATCAATCATTTGTTGATATCGAGTTGAAATTTGTGCTTGAAGCTGTTCAAGCTTTTGCATTTGCTCTTCACTTTGTTGCTGATATTGCTGTGCGAGCTGTTGATAATGTGCTTTTTCTGCCTCGGACTGTGCAAACGCTTTTGCGTATTGCTGCTGTTGTTCGTATTGACGTTGGTCTTGTCCGGTATAATGTGCCTGAACAACCGGCTCACGCGTACAAATACCATAAATAAACCCGTAAATAAGATAAATTCCAATTAGATGAATTGCAAACAAAATTGGCCCATCCATGAGCGATATCGTCGTATAGACACCTGATTGCCAGATAAGTAAAAATGTTAATGGAAAGATACTTGGAATGAGCCAATAAACGACTGGATGAATTTGTGATTTGTTCACTATGGAAAACAAGAAGATAATTGCAAATAAGATGGGAAGTGTTCCTATAAACACCAAATCAAAGCGTGGTTCTCCCATACTAAATAAGACGAGCAAAACAACATAAAATATGATGCCCATAAAGGTTGCAAGTTTTCCTTTTAGCATGATATGACTCATATTTGTAGATTAGGGGTTATTCTATTTATAAATATAACCAAAATTCAGCCCTCGATTTGACATTTACTCATTTGCAGATTATCTTTTGAGCAAACTCACCAGAAAAATACAAAACAAACTCATCACAATCACCCCACTTGGAGGAAGATCAAGGTAGTAGGAAAGGATAATACCAAAGAGATTTGCAAAAATACTCAAACCCACCGCAAAAATTACCGTTTGAAAAAACGATGAGGCAAAACGCAAGGCAATCAGTGTAGGCAGCACTATTAAAGCTGTCACAAGTAAAATACCAACCGCGCGAATTGCAATAACAACCACAAGCGCACTCATTATTGTAAAGGCATACTCATGCCAATGACGATTTAGCGCCATATCTTGATGAAAGGTTTGTAAGAGTAAATATCGATACGATGTCAATAAAAAAACAGATAATACAACGCTAATAAGAGCAATAACAATGACATCAAATTGTGAAAGTGTGGAGAGACTTCCAATAAAATAACTAAAAATATCAACTCCAAAACCCCGCGTTGCACCGATTACTAGAATACCCAGCCCCACACCAAAAGACAGGACAAGTGCAATTGAAGCCTCACCATAAATATTTTTTTTCATTAATTCTTTTACAACCAACCCACCAATAACGGCAAAAATAAATGAGCTGATGATGGGAGAAATCCCAAATAAAAATCCAAATGCAATACCACCAAATGCTAAATGTGCAAGACCGTCTCCAAGCAAAGAAAGTCTTCGCAAAACTAAAAACGGACCTATCAGACCACAGCACATACCAATAAGAATTGCACCAATAATGGCTCGCTGCATAAATTCATAGGCAAATAACTCAAACATGGTGCACCAGACAATCTTTTTTTGGAATCTGACAATGATTTCCTAAGCAAAGCGCACGATTTGCAAGCTTTGGAATGGTGTGCATTTCATGAGTAACAAGTAATATGGTTAATTTATGAGCGGTATTTAGGTGGGACAATAACGTGTAGAGCGCTTGTTGATTCTTTACATCTAAGCCAATTGTTGGCTCATCAAGTATCAAAATGTCAGGATTTTTTTCTAAAGCAAGTGCAATAAGTGCACGCTGCTGCTCTCCACCTGACAATTTACTAAACTGTTTATCAAGTAATGACTCAACTCCTAAATGTGTGCACGTACCCCTCGTTGTCACACAACGCAGTAGTTCTCGAACTGTTCCTGGAAATAGCGGATCAATTGCTGCACGTTGCGGGACATAACTTACTGACCCTGTTACACGAATTGTTCCCTTTTTTGGTTTTAAAAACCCACTAATCAGTTTTACCAGAGATGTTTTTCCCGAGCCATTTGGTCCGACAATGCAAACAAAATCACCTTTTTTGATGGTGAAACTCACATCGTCTAAAAATGTTTTTTGATACCCAAATTGAACATGCTTAAATTGAATCATTCACATTCAAGGGCAATTGCCAGTTTATTAAGATTCTCATACATGATTTCAATGTATGTGCGATCATCAAAAACAACTTCAAGGGGATTAAGCGATTCAACTTGTGCACCCACCTCTCGTGCAATTGTTTGTGCAACTTGGCTGCTCACATGCTCCTCAAAAAAGACATAAGTTACATTGTGCTCGCGCGCAACGTCAATAAGCTGAGCAATTTGGCGAAGTGATGGTTCACTTTCATGGGATAATCCTGAAATAGAAGCCGTGTGAAATCCATAATCCCTTGCTAAATACGAATACGCATTGTGTGCAACAATGATAGTATCTTTTTGACAAGTTTCTAGTGATTGTGCATACGCTTGCTCAAGTTCTTGGAGCTGTTGACCAAATTGTGCTGCGTTCTCTTGAATTGTTTGAGCGTGTTCTGGTAAAATTATCTCTAATTGACTTTGAATTTCTTGCATAATTACAAGTGCATTTTTTGGTGAAAGCCAGACATGAGGATCATATGTGTGATCGTGGTGGTGATCCGAGGAATGCTCATCATCATGACTATGTGAATCAGAATGGCTCTCGTTATGAGAATGATCTGAAGAATGCTCATCATCGTGACTGTGTGAGTGGCCATGCGAGCCAGTATATTCTAAAAGGGAGAGTGAAGCTCCTGCATCTATAATAGGAATCTGTGACGGAAGGGACTCAATAATCTGCTCTTCAAATGGTTCAAATTCAACACCTGTTTTTACATATGCGCTCAATGTTTGTAAACGTGCAAGCTCTCGAATTCTCGGTTCAAAATCATGAGGATCCATTGTTTTTGGAACAACACTTATTACTTGCCCAACATCTGCAAGGAGCGGTCGCGTCAATTCATAATAGGGAAAAAACGTCGTCCCAACAACAATTTCTTGTTCAGCTTCTAAAGACTGCTCGGATTGTACAGATGCGCAAGCGCTCACTAATAATGTGATAATTGCAAGGTATATGAGGCGTTTCATTATAGGAAGAAAAAAAAGAGAGTTTAAATATATTATTGATGTTGATTCTCAATAAGCTTATGCGAATGCTCTTCGTGCTTGCTTGCTAAAAAATAGGTAATACGCTATTGCACCCGTAATAATTGCACCTAAAAAAGCCTGCCAACTGAGAGTCATAATGCCACCAAATAATATTAATAAAAATGCAACTGCGTTCAAGGATGCCACAATATATCGTGCCCAAAGCTGCTTTTTCCATAAATACCATCCCAGCACAATGTGAAAAGCGCCCCAGATAATTCCAGCTGAGCTAATCGCCCCAAGTACAACTCCCGAAACGACGCCAAACACTCGATCTAATTGATTGACAAGCGTCTCAACTTCTCCAAGCGGCAATAACCATGCTAAACTTGTAATAATTGCAATGATTCCTGAGATTACGCTAAAAATAGCAATTACTTTAATGCCCAACGGCGTGTACTTCATGTGTTTTTTTGCAAGATTTCTCTTTATAAATGCTTTGTTTTTTTGGGCTTCATCCTATAATTGTTTTCAAAAAAGAGCACGCAGATTTTGCTCAAGAGTCCCGCTTTGAGAATCGTGCGAAAATTTGCCTGCAACTTTTCGGATTCTCATCCTCAAGTTTGAAAGAAGCTTTCAAACAATCACCAAATTTTCTAATCTAGCTGCAAGGTGCTCTTTTTTTTTATTTTTTGGATGGAGCCGTTTTTTTGTCAAAATTCATAAACTTTTTAAAACACTTTTTCATCAATACCTACATGGGGGGATTACCGTATTCGACATTTACACACTATGCACCAACTACTGTGCGAATCGGTATGAGCCTTGTTTTTTTTCTTTTTGCATTTAAACAATTACAAGATCCGACAAATTTTATTGGCTATCTTCCAGAATTTATTTATATGGCATTTTTAGATAATATGCAATTTTTAGAAACACTCATTATCATAAACGCAATCAGCGAAATTATTTTAGGGGCATTCTTGCTTGCAGGATTATACACACGTATCGCTGCATTTTTACTTGCCGTTCATTTAGCAGCAATTACACTCTCACTCGGATTTACCCTCGATGGCATTCGAGACTTTGGTCTTACTTGTGCGACAATTTCGATTTGGTTGCACGGACCCGACTCATTAAGTCTTGATAAAAAATGGAGAAAACTATGAAAATATATACGTTATTACTCGTGTTGGCAATCTTTATTGTTGCCTGTTCACCGCAAAATGGAATGGGCGAGACACCCACTACAGAACAACCAATGGAAATTCGAGATACACGAACACAAGAAGAAATTACAGAAGAAATTCTCGAACAACTCCTTGAAGATGGACAATACACCGACTCAGTCACCTACCTCTATCATTCAGGTGAAGAAACGGTTGATATTTCAATTACTGTTGAATCCGATGTTGTAACGCAAGTTTCCATTACTGAGTCTGATGACGCACACCCAACATCATCACGACTGATTCGTGGAGTGGATACGTCACTTCAAGATTTAGCGGTTGGAAAAAATATTCGCGAACTTACTGACTTGCCAGATCAGATTGCAGGAAGTTCACTCACTGTCGCAGCGTTTAAACAATATGTTAACGAACTTATTGAATAAATGCTCACGCGCAAACAAACACACCTCGCAACAGTTTTTGTTATAAAACTCCCTGAGCAACATGAGAATTTATTTGCTCAGTGTTTTTTATTATTAGAAGAATTTGAAAAGACATATAGTCGCTTCCTGCCAACGTCTCTTCTCTCAAAAGTAAATAAACAACTCAACACTTGGCAGACGGTTGATGAACAAACCTTCTCCTTATTTGAAAAAGGGGTCGACTATTATACAAAAACAGAAGGAGAATTCACACTCACGCTAAAAACGCAATTAGAGCAACTTGGTTATGACCCTGAATACTCATTTACAAAAAAGAACACAGTGCCATTTTCGCAGCATGATGAGCCTATTCTCCTTAATAAACAAACCTTACAAGTCTATCTTAAACAAGAAGTCGAATTTGGCGGATTTGGAAAGGGTTTTGCAGTTGATATGCTTGCCAAATTTTTAGATCAACATCATGTCGAGTCTTACTTTATTAGTGGTGGAGGAGATATACGCGTTAAAGGTCAATGGCCAATACTTCTGGAACATCCCTTGGATGCAACAAAAGCTCTCGGGAAAGTTACTCTTGATAATGGCGCAATTGCAAGCTCTTCCTCAAATAGAAGAAAGTGGTCAAAAGCACATCATTTACTTAATGCGAAAACAGGCTTACCACAAAATGAACTCCTCGCTATTTTTGTTCTTGCAAATACTGCAAGCGATGCAGATGCCTATGCAACTGCTTTGTTTGGAGCAGGGTTACATAAAGCAATAGAATTATCGAAAAAACTGTCACTTGCAGTGTATATTATAACATCAGACAAAAAAGTGTACAAAAGTGATACTTTTATTGGCAAATTTTTTTAGAATGCAAGTCACAAGCGACCAGAAAAATGGGAGCGCCGGGACTCTTTTTTGTTTCTCAAAAAAGTCGAGCAACCAAAGTTGCGAAGATGTTCAAGTCACAAGCGACCAGAAAAATGGGAGCGCCGGGACTCTTTTTTGTTTCTCAAAAAAGTCGAGCAACCAAAGTTG
>JBLKOU010000043.1:0-10247 GCA_047603125.1 Candidatus Woesearchaeota archaeon
TCATAATTGGTGTGAATGGGGTGTAGTTTAAAAAGGTTTAGGAGCGAATGAGTGTTTTTTTCAACTCCGCTTGACGTATTGACTGCTGGAAAAAAAAGAGGTTTCGTGTGTTCATTTGCTCTTGGTATGTCTGCCAATCTAAATATTCTTTTTTCTTAGAGAAAAAAGAGAGAAGAAAAGACATCATTTTGTACCTCCTGCATATTCAAGAACATAATTTGTTATTCTTGTCACATCCGCCTTCTTTGTTAATTCTAAAAATCGTGTAACGCAATCTTTGTTATGGGAAAAGTACATTTTTTACCTCCGTTTACATGCCTGAACCGTCAGGCTTCGTATCTGTGTGTACAATAAGTTTTGGATATGTGGTTGGTCTAGTCGAATCATTGTTTCACCTCATCATGTACGAAGTCTTGCAGGTTTATATACTCATTTCGGGCGTTTGTCCAGTGCTTGTGAACTCAAATATAGAGTTTGGAATTGATTTTTTGGCGTAATATTTATAAACTGTGTATTTGTTTGTTTTTCTACTAGGGTGCATAGTATAAGCTGGCTAGTATAGGGGCCTCCAGTGTAATGGAGCGATGAGCACATTTGTGCGATGATTAACCAAAACGAAGAAAGCCTCGGATCTGGGTTCAAATCCCAGTGCGCCCATGTTTTTTAACATTTTGTAGTAACTGTTTTCTTTTCAGAAATAGAGCAACTCCTATACCATCAAAAGTTTTTTATAAGAGAAAAAAAGTCTGTTAAGCAAAGCCAATTGCAATATTTAGTGCAATATGGTTATAGAAAAGTGATAGAAATGAAAAAAATACTATTTCTGATGATACTTGCTACAGGTTTATTAGTAGCTGCTTGTCAGTCAGACGATTTTGTAGAACAGCCAATGCCGGAGCCTGAACCAATACCTCCAGAACCAGAAGATATCTATGAGGACATAGTTGAACCTCCTGAAGATATACTTGATGAAATCCAAGAAGAACAGGTCAGAGTGATTGAAGTTGAAGGGTATGGAAGAACATTTGAACCCGATGTTATCACAGTTGAAGTTGGTGAGACGGTTGAATTTGTTTTTACGAATACTGGTGGAACACATGACTTTGTCATACCAAGCTTAGGTGTTGGAACTGACGTTATCAATGAGGGTGAAACGGATAGTTTTACATACACATTTGATGAAGAAGGTATTTATGACTTTGAGTGTAGCGTTGACAATCATGCGGGGGAAGGTATGGTTGGAGAAATTGTTGTAATTTGAGCAGATGATTTCTGCTTTTTTTCTTCTTTAACGAAAAACGAGTGGTGGTCGTTCTTTAATTGGTGTGAGAAGGTTTTCAAGAAATGTATCGTTTGAAAAATCAATTACTCTGTCAAGACCCATAGGATCAAAGGATCGATCTAGATAAAAGTAATCGTTATCACTAAATTTTGTTAACACTGCCCACCGAACAAGATCATTTAGATCATCGATTTGAAAGTGTCGTCTGCGTTTTTCATCCATGTAGTGATGGAGGTTTGCAGGAGTGAGAGAGTCAAAGCCAAGTGTTTCACTGAGTTCAAGCGCATATGTGAGAACAAATCGCTTGCGGACTTCTCGAAGTTCATCTTCAAATACTTGATCAAATGGCTTTCCAAGATTTTCTTTCACTTGTTTTTTCACTTCAGGTAACACGTGATAATACATGCGTGATTGAAGTGATTGAGAATCTAAGTCTATTTTTCCTAATAATTGAGTCGCATTTGTTCGTCCATTAAGAAGGTCGCGTGTAAAACTCTGATAAGCTGACTCAAGGCTTGTATCAAATTCTGTTTGCATGCGAATTGCTGAGCGAGAAATGGTGAGATGTTCGGGATTAAATTCATAAGATTTGGAGACAATGTTATCAATTGAGCTTGCTGGTTTTGGTACTTTTGCTTGTTTTGTTTCTTGTACTTGCTTTGCAACTCGTGCCTCTTGTTGTTGTGCAAGATATCCTTGTATATGTGGGGCGGTATAGTTTGCACCCAATGCTGCTAGACTAAGACCTGCCGCTGCTCCAAGAGCAAGCTTTGTTCTTTTTCCTATTGTGATTTTTGGAAGTGTTCTTTTTGGTTTGGGCGGTTTTGTTTTTTTCGGTCGTAAGGTTTTAAGCTCGTGTGATAAACCAAGTGCCCGACGAAATTTTTGCCATTTTTTCCATCGCCAATATGCACTACTCGCATAATTTGCGGCTTGTCTACTATTGCCTTCATGATATGAATTGAAATACTCAACCCACTTTGGGTGTTTACCTGCAGTTACATCAAGAACAAAACCTTCTCCTTGATCGCGATCGGCAACAATACGTTTTTTTCCATCAGCTTTGCAAACAATTTTTTCGAGTGGTTTGAATGGTTCTTGAAGGTTATTACGAGTCGTATATGGGCAACTTTGTTCGGGTTCAATTCGATGTTCTGCTCTTTTTTGAGGATATAAGTCTTGGTGTCTAGCAAAAGGAACTCTTGAACTTTGAAATCGATTTGTTCTTGGCGTAGGAGAGTACTTTTCTCGTGGTGTTTCGCCAGGTTTTGTAGGAGTGTCGGTTACAGATAATAGTTCTGTTCTTTTTGGTACTTCTTTATGAACAAATGGTATTACTGAAGGGCTTTCTTTTTGCACAGCTGGTTGTTTTTGCTGCTTTGCCGTTGCTTTCTCTCCACTTGCTTGTGTATATGTTTTTTCACGATATGAAGGTGAATACGAGCGTCGAGAAGCATGGCCTGGTTCTGTTGGATTTGGTGTGTATTTATCAAAAAATGTCTGCATGCGCGGTTCTAATGTTGAAAAGAGTGGCTCAAAGAGTTCATCCCTTCCAATGTGCTTCTTTGCAACAGTAAGCAGTTGAGAAATATCTCTGTAAATACGAAATTCATCTTTATGATTTTTTACTTTTTTTAGTTGTGTTTGTAAATACGTATGTACATTGCTGAGTCTGTTTTTATATGAAGCTCTACTTTTTAATGTATTAGTAATTGCTTGCAAAGTCTGTGTCCTCAGATGTCTAGACTGCCCTCTATCAAAAGAATATATGCCTGCGTCACACAGGTAAGTATCAAGTTTTTTTGCTAGAGACATTCCAAAAAAGAAAACTCATAACAATTTATAAAATTTATTACTTTAAAATGCTCTTCATTTAACCACCACCTTTTTAAATAAAAACGACTCAGATTCTTGTATGAAACTCGAGCAAGCATTGCTTTCACGCCGGTCTATACGAAGATATTTACAAATTCCTGTAGAGCGAGAAAAATGGGTGAAAATGCTCCATGCTGCGCAATGTGCGCCAAGTAGTGGAAATTTACAAAATTGGAAATTTATTATTGTCACCGATCAAAAAAAACGTCTTGCGCTTGCTCATGACTGTCATGACCAAATGTGGATGAGTCAAGCACCACTTCATATCGTTGTTCTTGCAGACACGCAAATTGCGCACCAATACTATCATGTTCGTGGTGAGCGCTTGTACACGGTACAAAATTGTGCTGCAGCAATTCAAAATATGCTTTTACAAGCAACGCAACTCAAACTTGCAACATGTTGGGTGAGCTCATTTGAAGAGCATCATGTTCGTGAACATTTGAGCATTCCTGATCATCTCAGACCCCAAGCAATAATCACAGTTGGATATCCTGACGAGATTGTTCCTGCACCTGCAAAAAAAAAGCTCAAAGATATTACTTTTTTTGAGGAGTATGGTGTACGAAGAACAAAAGAACAAGAAGCACTTGAGCGAATGAATTATGCTGATTTTTTTGATGCAAAAATATCAAAAGTAGGAGAAGTCTGGCAAGGTTTTTTAACACGGCTCAAAGAGCTTTTTTCTCGTTAACGTGTTGGATGTTCATGTCCAAAGCTTTTTCTTGAATGAAGTTCACGAATATGTTTAATGCGCTCTTGTATAAATCTATCTGGATTTTGGTCCATTTCCTCAACTAGTGTACTTACATAGTGTCCACCAATAAAATGAGGGAGGATGACATAATCTGCTCCTGATTTATATAAATCGAGTGCATCTTCAACTTGCGTTGCGGTAAGAATAACAGTAGCTTGTGAATTATGACTTCGCAGATGGTGTAAAAGCATTGCATTGATTTCAAACTCTGGAATCGTGGATATAAGAATTTTTACATGCTTCAAATCAAATTCACTAATAAATTCTGCATTACCTGCATCGCCGTAAAGACAGTGTATATGTTGTTTTTTGAGACTTGTAATAATATCAGGATTATGATCAACGATAAGATAATTTTGTGTTTTTAATGTTCGTATAAAATTGTGACCAATTCTATCCATTCCAAAAATAAGAATTTCGTGTTTTTTTCCTTGTATTCCTTTTACACTGTCCCGTATTTGCTTTCGCTCAAATAAACGCAAAAATGGTGCGAGCTTTTCATATAGTTGATCTCCATAACTAATCATGTATGTAGAAATTGTCATGGTGAGTATGGCAACAAATGTGATGAGTGAAACTTCAAGCCCTCCGACAATACCTGCGGTTTGTGCAAGAAGTACAACAATGATTGAAAATTCACTGATCTGACTAACCGCAAGGCCTGCAAGAAAGCTTGTTCGACTCGAGTAGCCCATAAAACTCATAAGAGAAAAGACAATGAGTGGATTTCCTATAAGAACAAGTGTAGAAAATAATACTGTTGGCAGCAACATTGGTTGCAATACAGACCAGATAGAACCAACTCGTTCTAATATTGCCATTTCTGAGAGTCCTGGCGTAAGTGGAATGAATTGTGAACCTAAAAATATGAAAAACATAATTAAGAAAAAATCTCGAAGTGGGCGGATGCGCAGACTTATGTCGTGTTGAAACGGTGAGCTGGCAAGTGCAACTCCTGCAAGTAATGCCCCAATTTCTAATGGAAGACCTGCAATCCAAAACAGAGCAGAAACGCCAAAACACCATGCGATAATAAAAACAAACATAATTTCGTGAGATTTTGCAAGATTTCTCAGCAAACGCTCAAGTGCAAATTTTGCCAAGATAAAGATGGCGACGGGAGCTAAAAATAATGTTAAAAGAGATGTTGAAATCATTTGCGGATCACGTGTTAAAAAAGACCCGATAACGACAAGTGCAATAACAGCAACAAAGTCTTGGACAAGTAAAAAACCAAGAGAAATTTTTCCATATAATTTATCAAGACCGTTTTTATCACTGAGTAACTTGACAATAATAATGGTCGAACTAAACGAAAGACCGATACTAATAATCAGTGATGCAGTCCAAGAATAACCAAGAACAAATGTAAGTAATAAACCTAACAAGAGTGTAAAGAGAATCTGGCCAAGACCGGTGACTAGAGAAACAATTCCAACTTCGCGAATGAGTTTGATATTAAGATGAAGCCCGACAATAAAAAGCAAGAATGCAACGCCAATATGAGCAAACACTTCGTAACCATCAGTAGAAACTAAAAGGTTAAAAAAATATGGTCCTGCAATAACGCCGCTAATGATGTATCCAACAATGAGCGGTTGATTAACACGACTTAAAATAAAAGCGATAAAAAAGGCAAGTAGAGTAATGATGCTTAATTCTATGAAAAAATCTGCCATTATTCTCGAATATATACTCGCTCCATAATCAATGGTTCGATGGGTCTGTCTGCCATGTCTGTTGGAAGTTGTGAAATCGCATCAACGACATCCATTCCTTCAACAACCACACCGAAAACAGGATGCTTGATTTGCATTGGTGATCGATCCCAATCAAGGTTTGTATTGTCTGCAACATTGATGAAAAACTGACTTCCACCGGAGTTTGGCCTGCCCGTGTTTGCCATTGAAATAGTTCCACGTACATTGCTAGTGCGCTCGTTTTCTATGAATTCATCTTCAATAGTATACCCTGGTCCACCAGTACCTGTACCTGTTGGATCGCCACCCTGAATCATAAATCCATCAATAACTCGATGAAAGACAACATCGTCATAAAACCCCTGTCTTGTTAAATTGTAAAAATTTCCTGCGGTGATTGGCATAATATCCATATATAATTCAATTACAATATCTCCATGATTTGTTTGAAGTACAACAATGGGATTTTGTTCAGTTTGAGGTTCTTCTGGTGGTGTCGTGCTACAACCTGCGAGTAAAAAAAGAGCAATACACACACTGCCTATATGAATCCATTTCATAGGTATTTTGAGCAAAGATGTGTTTAAAAAGGTTTTTGAAAAATAGTTAGTGGCAATAAAAAATTATAATGCCTTGGCGTAGAATCAGAATTTCGCGAAGCTCTGCGCCTGAGAAATTCGCAAGATGAACCGCTGTTCCAAAATCGCCGCATTATGTGAAAATTATCCTGATTTTCACATTTAGAAATCGCTTTTTTAGAAAGGTCTGAATAGACTCCAATTAAGCAGCGAATTCTAAGTATAATTTACTTCTGTCTAAAATTAAAAAGGCTTCATCTAAAAAAAGATTAAAATACAGTACTATCAAGTATCAAAAGAAAATAATGTTCCTTGAGTGTGGTCGCTTACTTCTTGTCCGACTTGTTTTTTTAGTGATATGGCCATCTGTTTTCCAACCATAACAACCAGTTTTTCTATCGCCACCTCTCGCAAATCAGCTAATGTACAAACGCCATTAGAAAATAATGTTCGTGCACGAACGCGTCCTATACTTTTTAATTGCAAAAGCGGGAGCAATTCTTCTTTTGCACCATATTTTATTCTGGTCCGAAGCATTGTTAATTGTTTTATGCAATTTGTTTGATGTAGTACCTGGGCGAGTTGCGTTGCACAATACAGCAACCAATCAATGATTTCGTTTTTGGCATGAATTTCTCCGGGGCGAATGTCATACTTTTTTAATAATTGATCTTCGGAGAGTTCACTTATCCAATCTTCAAAATAGCAGGATGTTTTTATTGCTTCTAAATAGTCGCTATATTGTGGGTCGTAAAGAGTCGGGACATCAATGAGCAACGTACTTTCTCGCTCAAGAACAACTCCATGAACAGATTCGAGTTCAGATTGTTTCACACGCAAGCGTGGTTGCATTTCATTTGTCATACAAAATAAATGTATGAGACCAAAGGTATGAAGTGGCTTTTGCAACCCTTCGACAATCATATGTGCGCTGAGTGGGTCAAGATAGAGTTGACTTACTCGCCGTCCTAAAGGCGTTACTTGTAATGATTGTTGATCTAATTGATCTGCATCTAAAAAATCAGCGTCTTTTTTTTCAAGAAATCCGTATTGCGTTAATAATCCAATCACACGGAAAATAATTTGTTCTAGTTTTGCCATGTCTTTGTATTGGTACGCCCAGAAAGTTTGCGAGAAAAAATCAGATAATTGTTTTTGTGTTTTACAAAGTCCTGTAGCAAGTAAAGACAGAACATAGGTTCGCAATACTGGTTCAACTGCAAGTT
This sequence comes from Candidatus Woesearchaeota archaeon, assembly GCA_047603125.1. Classification (GTDB taxonomy): domain Archaea; phylum Nanobdellota; class Nanobdellia; order Woesearchaeales; family DATGWN01; genus JBLKOU01. Next base: position 7,419 of record JBLKOU010000043.1, read on the forward strand.
TGGAATAAATCGGTTCGACTTCTCCACAAATAAATGTCTCGTATAATTTTATTGCGTCATTTTGATTTTTTGCAATCATGATTGCCTCTCCAAAAGATTCTTTGCCTGGACGACCTGCTCTGCCAGCCATTTGTAAATACTCTAAGACGGCAATATATTGCATTCCCCATGAGCCCGTGTAGCGCTTCATATCGCGCAATATTGTTCGAAAGGCAGGCAAATCAAGTCCTGCTGCAAGTGTAGGTGTGCAGACAATTAATGGAAGCAATCCTTTGGAAAATGCGGACTCGATGAGTTGCTTTTGCTCACCAGCTAGACCTGCATGATGAAAAGCAACGCCTCTTTCAACTGAATAGGCTAATTTTTTACATTGGTCTGTAGGGGAAGAAAGAACGCCAAGTACTTGTTTACTTAATTCTTTTAGGGCTTGCTTTTGAATATGTTCTTCTTTGAGAACTTTACTAATATCAAGTGCGACTTTTTGTGCAGATCGCTTTGAGCTGACAAATACCAGTGCTTGTTTTTTTTTAACAACGGTATCATATGATACATTAATCGTTGCATCCTTACTCACACTTTGAATCAGACTCATACTTGGTTGAAAGAATATATGGTTTAAAAGTCTTTACCATTCTTTTTTGAAATTTTAAGTCCAGCTACTGCACGGCGATTTTTCGACGGGTGTCTATTTTGCGTCAAAGCACCTGCATGATTCGGTGCTTCTCCTGATTTTGCGCCAAGGTGCGGTAGCTTCCTTTTCATTTTTGAAAATATTTGTCAAACCATCACCTTTATATGTCTGAGAGTTTTCGCAGGTAACATGCGTATATTTATCCTTCGATTAAAACAAGGTGTGACAACCCCTGATTTTTCCCGTTCTGATCCGGTTAATGCAGGGCACTTAGAAATTGCATGCCATTGTATTATGAATTCGCTTTGGGTGGGTGGTTCCATTCGCCAAGATAGTATTATACATATTGTTTTAGAAGGTCCACCAACACCACCAGTTGTATTGACTGTTCAAGGAAAAGAATTGGACTCGCTTCATTATGCAGAAGTTTTTCTCCTAAAAGCAATTCAAGAGAGTCTAAAGGCAGTAAAAAAATTGAAATGGCTTGAAGTAAACCAAGGTCCGATCACTTGTCAAAAACAAAGCTTTGAAGGGCTGATTAAAGAATATCATGCAAATGAAGCAAGCATTTATTATTTACATCCAAAAGGGGAGCTTCTTGAAGAGCAGACAATTGATTTGAATCAACAGATTGTGTGCGTTCTTGGTGATCATAAAGGAATGCCAAATAAAAGTGAAAAATTTCTCAAATCAAAAGCGACAAGAATAACGCTTGGATCAACTATGCTTTTTGCATCACAATGTGTGACCATCGTTCACAATATTTTGGACAAGAAATACTATTAGCGTTTTTTTCCAAGTAAAAAGTCATTGAGGAGTCGAAATGGTGTTTGCAAAACTTCTTCAATAGTGTGGACAAAAAACCCGAAATAGCGAAATGCAGGAATAAAATGAGGATTAGTTAGTCCTGGCATTTTTTTTACCATGGATACATGTTCAACACCTATCTTTCCATAGTATAAATCGGAAATATTTCCGCCAGATTGTAAAAATTCTTTAATTAAATAATAGCCATGTAAATACAAATAATCCTTTGTGTACGCTCCCGATTTAGCCGTATCTGAGAGTCCGCGCTTTACACGCATGCACAAACGCCATGCATCTTGTTTGGAAAAACCAAGTTCTGTTAGATACGCAAATGTTTGTGAGAAACTATGTGTGAGCGCATAATCGATTGCAAGAACCCTTCCCGCGTATTGTTTCATGAGTTTTTCATTGGAACAATTATTAATTTCTTGATTGTAGAGTGCAAGTCCTTCTTCTGTTGCTAAATACCCGGGAAATCCGGATTCAAAAATTCTATATGGTTGTAATGTTCCATTTTCAACGCGAAGTATATGCGTTCCAATTTCATGGACAATGAGTTGACGAATAAATTTTTTTGAAAAACGCATATCTTTTCGTAAAAAGAGTGTGCGCTTTGATGGAATGACGGCTGCTGATGCAACCATTGATTTTGGGGCTATTTTCCAACGAATTCCGTATTTAATAAATGCTTGACGAAATTTTGGCATGACTTTATCAAGCGAATATTCTACTTGCACTTGCTCAGGTTCAAGTTTTTTAATAAGAAGTTTTGCACGCGAGATAAGTTTTTGATCAGGCTTTCCATAAACCCGAATACTCTGTTCTGTAAACGAATCACTTGCACGAGCTTGGACAAGGCGAAGATGTTCGAGAACATCTGCTCGCTTTTTTTCAAGTAATTGATAAATAATGTGGTTTTTTGGAATTTTTAATTTCTGTAGACGAAAAATAATTCTTGACGGCTGTGTTTTAAAAGGACGATACGTGAATTGAGGATTATATGTGGGGTCTGCAAAAAATTTCTTTTTTTCTGAGAGTAAATTCACAGGTGTAATCGAAAATATAACAGGAACAAGTGAGCGAAGTTCTGAAAATTTTTTATCAATTGCGTTTGCTCGATCAGATATGGATTTCATTCCATGTTGTTTGTGTGTGCACTTTATAAGTATTTAGTTTGATTAGTTAGCAACAATAAAAAATGATAATGCCTTGGTGCACAATCAGAATTTCGCGAAGCTCTGCGCCGGAGAAATTCGCAAGATGAACCACTGTTCAGAATCGTCGCATTATAATTAATCGTTGTTTAAAACGAAAGTAGTTGGCGTCAAAAGTAAGAGATAAATTTTTGCGTAAAAATATGCTCACACCAAAAATCTTCCAAAGCATCTCTC
>JBLKOU010000044.1:0-10203 GCA_047603125.1 Candidatus Woesearchaeota archaeon
CTTTTTTTAGTTAGCGGCAAAAGAAAAGCATAACTCCTTGGCGTAAAATCAAAAATCAGAGCGATTCATGCAGCTCTGATTTTGCAAACTTGACAACTGTCGTGAAATCGCCGAGTTATGCGAAATTAATGTCGTCGACTATTTAGTCGATGAAAACAAAAAATCCAGCAATATTAATCTTCTAGCTCCACAGGCGTTTCTTCTTCCTCAATTATGACAGCACCTACATCAAGTACTTGCCACGGGGGCTTTATAAATAAACTTCCCACAACAGTAATATTTGCAATTTGGTGCGTATTTACACTCGAAGACTGTGTAAGTGAATAGAAATTTATGTACGTTGGGCTACTTCGAAGATATTGAAATTCTCCCTCTCGCCTTGGGCGATCCCTATAGTTTACGGAATAAGATGATAATTCAGGAGTAATGCCGCGCATTGTTGCTTCAAAAGTCTGCCAATTATTGTTTGAAATAACTCCTCTTGAAAAAGTATCAATTGTTTGAAAATCTGGATACGTTACTATACGAGAATTTTGGCCTGATAGATTTGACTCTTGGAAAGAAAATGTAAGGCCGCCAAATGAAGGTTGAACCGGGATAACGAGTGGCGAGCCATCTTGAATTACAGTTATATTGGCAAATCTGCCAGCGACTGGCTGAGAATCATGCTGCGAAGCAATTGCCAGTCCCACTAATAAATTCTCATTCAGACTTGAATAAGTATAATTTCTTAAAGATTTCCAATCCGATAAATCACGAGAATAATACGAGCGCAAAGTGTTTGCCTGACGTTCTATTTTTAAATAGACAGAGTCGTGGAATTGAGACAGATTGTGCTCACTCGTCGAAGCACCTGGCGAGTGACGGACTTGCGTAAAGATAAAGCCATTCCCTCTATGTACATGAAACATATTTCGACTATTTTGATTTAAATTTTCTCGAACCATTAAACCCATTTTTCTTGCGTCCAGAGTACCTTCAAAAAAACCAAAGGATTCGACTATTATTTCAAAATTACCTTCCAGTTCAGTATATAAATATCGAAAGTTATCTCTATTTCCCCAAACATCCCCTCCACGTGTTCTCATAGTAATTTTATTTGTTTGTGAATCATATTCTGTTTTTCCAATAATATCTTCAGAACCCACTATCGCATGTTGAAAAAACGCAGTCGGATCGACTTGACCAAGATGTTCTTGCGAAGCATTTATTTGCTGAAATACCCCTATGTTAAGAGAGTCACCATTTTCAGGATCAGTGCCAAATTTTGTCTGAGCGCGAATTGTTAGTTCCTCAAATGGGAGTGCTGGAAGTAATGTTATTCCCACGTTTTGATCAAGCGTACTATTTGCCAATGTCACAGTACCATTTTGTTCAATTTGCGGGTGCGTCAAAAAATAAGGAGTCTGATTCGTTCCTTGGAAAAAATATTTTGCAGATTCATTAATTTTCATAGTTTTATTTGTTTTTACAATTGTAAGATTTACTCCTTCAACAGGGAAAGTATTTACTTTAACAAAAACAGTTCGAGCAGATGGCGCATCTTTCCAATGAGACGTAAAAAGCGTCAAATTATTCATCTGGTCATCATAAATTTTTATCGCCTCGTTTTCAAAATCAAAGGGTGTGAGTAAAATTTCAATTAAACCCAACTCTATTGGAAAATTTTCAAATTCCACACCATATGGATTTTGTACATAAATTGTTTTATTTTGCCAATCAATTCTTCCAAGTCTTGCCAACACTTGCTGTTCGTCAATGTCCTCTAACTCTAAATCCTTTATTTTGGATGCCGAGTAAATTTCAAGAGTAAATGTTGCCAAACGTCCGTCCGAGAGTGGAATTGTCCTCTCAATCACCGATGTGGGTACATCACTTTGCTGCTCACCCGCAGAATAAAAAACTTCAGAAATTACAGACAAGACAGACTCTTGAGCTTCGCTCACTAGTTCGTTAACGTTTCTTAATTGCACAGTCGTCCCACTCGTTTGTTGACTTAGTGATTCCATTTGGTCTAAAACAAATTTTTCACACTCTGGCTGGCGACAAATCAAAGCAGTTGGAGATTGGTCTTCATCCTCTTTTAGTTTACATCCTGGACACTCATCTTCCGCACATAAGTTTTGCGTAACATTGCCAAAAACTTCCTTAAAATCACGATTAAACAAATAATATAATTCTCCATCCCCACCATGAGTCGCTGGAAGCTGGTAATCACACTCATATGTTAAAATCGGAATTACGGTATGATCATTTTCCATTATAACAAACTGAGCACGATCTATAAGATATTGAGAACGAACAATCTCAGGAGTGAATAAACCACCCTCACCACAAGCAGGCTGACACAAATCACATACATTTCGTTGAGATGACGAGTCACCCATTCTTAAACATGAATGCTCAAATGAAGAACCTGCCAATTTATCACTTACAGGAATTAAAATAGTGATACCTGATGAATCACGAAATTGGTTCGAAGCATACGCCAAACCCGAAGCCCAATCTGAACTTACATATATGTTTGAACGACTCTCACGAAAATCCAACCCTAATTTTTCTGAACTGGGACTATGAAGTTGATAAACATATTTATAATCCGTTTGAGCAGTGTTTTCATCTAAATAAAGATCGCTTTCATCTAAAATTGTACAATCAATACGAACATCCGTTGTTGGAAATACATCACAACCACTGACACCCGGAAACTCTCCAAGTATATATACTTGGATATTTATCTCCTCATCCCCTTCGATTCTAATAGCAGCTTCTAAATCATTTGCTAAATCTACTAATTTCTCAGCAAGTGAATTTCTTCTCTGCTCAAAAGAACGCGTCCCTTCGATTACAAATGCTACTTGTAACTCAGGAATGCGCGGTGCGAGCGTAAAATAATATCTTCCCGAACCTACTAACTCATCCAATATTTTTTCAAATTCATGTCCAACATCAAAAACTTGATCCCTTACCGCAAATGTTGTTTGCTGCTTAGAAATCGCCGTCCCGAGCAACTCACGCAAAGGGATGTTGGTGACATTATGTGTTAAAGAAAGCGTGGCATCAATGGCTGAAGAGTACATATCATATTGCATTTCTTGCTGACGAAATTCAAACTCAGTCATCCCTTGCTCAATAGTAGATTGATAAATAATAAACCCACCCGTAATAAAGAGTGCTATTAAAATAACCGAACCAACTACATGTTCAACTAGTGCCATAAATTTCTAACCTCCCCACACAATTTTGCGTTCCGTTTTTTATAGCAACTGGATACACTGCTTGACGAGTAAAGCGTATATTCTCACTACTCGACCAATTTCTCTCTTGACAATTATAAATTTGAAACTGGGAAACAAGAAACGAAAATGAAATTTCACAATCTTCAATATAACCCTCCAATTCTCCTAGCCGAGTTACATCAATAGGACTTCCAAAACAATACAAAAAATCATTTCGCTTATCAATAAATTCTCCAAGCGCAAGCTCTTCTTGAACAATTTTGCCCCGAACCGCAGTTGCTAATGTATCTAAGTACAAGAGCCCTATAACAACTACGACTAACACGATGATGAGAAAAAAACCAGTTAAAATATCAGCTTGCCCTTTCAATATACACCTCCTCATCTCCACCTGACTTATATATATTCAATCGCGGAGACTCACTCAATGAAATATTTGTAAGATTGACATTGCACACAACTCTTTGGCAATGATTAATTGCCGGTATTTCAATACAGAGCGTTCTATTTTCAGCCTGAAAATATCCTTGACGTGTATTTAAAACAACTTGGGAAGAAAACGCTGAACTTCGACAGGCCACATTCACATGACTCACCATTAGATCAACGTCGGAGGCAGCAGCGCTAAAAGATTGACCCGTATTTGAGAGCTGGGGCAAAATCCACGAAAATAAAATGCCTGCGGCTATTGCGATTACTAACCAAATGATATACGTAGATTCTGTTTGACCTATCCTTGACATGTTAATCGTACTTGGTCACGCTCACGCAAAAATGCGCAGGAGTAATCCAGTGAGACTGCTGCGATTGCAACAGATGTGTTTGCAACAATGGGTGTTTGCATCGATACTTCACAGCCGCATCGGCCGCAATACCGGTTCTCCGGCGTTGTGACACAAATTACCTGTTGCGTAGTATTCAGGACAAAAGGGGTTGGAATGGTTACATCAATTGAAGAGCGCTGACCAACAAGGCCACCACACACAAAATTACACTGTGCTTCTAATAAACGGACTGCTTTTTGATAATTTCGACTCTGTGTATCTGCTTGCGTGGCATCAAAGATAACCATAATCGTGGCTACGGAAATTCCTATTGCCATTACTGCAAATACCATCCAGACAGCTTGTTCCATTTACGTAATTTAATCACACCATGCAGATGAATTTGTGTTTGAATTTGAATCTAACACCGTCCACCAGTGGTCTCTGAGTTCATCGCCTGAAAGCTCCTCATAACATGAACCCGGGTCTAGACGACTATTGACACGAGCATGTGCATCAGTGGGAGTTAAACCCAAACTATCCGTAAAATAATCACACATGTGTTTTACACAATCAGCCGTTGTAACTCGCGGACAATCATACACAACATGACAATAAATGGCATCTTCGCAAACTCCTAATATTGATAGTGATGCTGAATATCCATCGGTACGACGATTATTATTTAAATCAATTGGTCGTAACCGCTCCTCACAATATCGTGCATTTCCAACAGGTGTTCCTGCTTCTCGACAAAGTGTTCGACAACGCGAGTCAATCATACTTTGCGCACGTTCTAGTGCTTGTTCATCTGCAATGACTTGCAAATTTTCCGACTGTTCTTCAAAATTATCCCCGACAATTCTTAGTACTACCATCGCAACTGCTAAAATTACAAAAAGTACAACGAATACTGAGATTGCCTGCTCCATTCCTTTTCTATTTATTTTTATCATTTCAACCCTCTTTTACTTGCATTTTTCCTGCTTGTACATTATATTCTATAACTAAAACATTTTCTAAACCATCTACTTCACTCAAATCAAAATCACCGGCTAGCGAATCTAAAGAATTTGCAATCGTCACATTCTGTAAATTAGAAACATTTCCTATTACAACATAACATAATTCATCAGTCAGACTATCAAAATATCGTTGGTGACACTCTTCTAATAATGCAACAAGTTTAGAATCTGTCAAACTTGAAACACGAAGAACTTTGTTTGCTTCTTCTCTGCCATCAGCAAAAGTATAATCGAGCTGATCACGCGTATCATCAAGTGTATTTTGCACAAAAATAACCACAACTGCAGCTACGATGACGCCGATAACCAATACAATCATGACATTTATAGGAAGTTCCATTTATGATATCTCCAATTTTCCATCTACGCACGAGAGCTGTATTAAGTCAGGTATTGGAATCGGATCATCAAAGACCATATCTTCCTCACCTGAACCCAAATCTGAACCACACTCATTATCACTGCTTCTCAAGTTCGCGCATAGGTTTAATTTCTCTAATTCTTCGTATATAAAACTTTTGTTCAAAACCCCACTATCAGTAATATAATAGACTGTTGTGTCATTAAACACCCCAAAACCACATGAACGCCAAAAATTATACGTTTTTATAACAAATTCTTCTTTGGTCACATGCGTACTTTCACTTCCAGTCAGAATTGAACTCACCGAACCGTACGCCCTTTCACCGTCAAATCCTTGAACAAAGGTAAGTATAAGAGCCCCGATGACGACTGAAACTGTTAAAAATACCACCCATTCTATTACTTCCATTTTTTCTCCTTAACTTATCATTTGCAAAACAAAACGAATCATAACTGCTCCTGCAAGCAGTGAAACAACGATAAATACTAATCGTACTAGTGTTGACATGTTACACCCCCAGCGCTCCCGCAAAGACAATTTCGACAAAGCCGATAAATCCTGCGACTAACATTATAGTGAAAAGAACAAAACCTATTAATATGTTTTGATATACTGTTTTCATCATCGTATAATGGTCCGTCCCCACCTTTATATTTGCTAAAAAGACTGATAAGATTAAAACAATTTCGATTAAAAATATAGAAACAATCACCAGAGTAATTGTTGGAGGAATAACAGCTGAAACATCCACAAATTCTATTGGATCTCCCGCACTTCCAAGAGCAGACGTAATAACTTCTAATTGATTGGTAATGTATGAGAGCGACATGACAATGGCAAGCGACATAATAACTGCAGTAGCTGATAAAAGTGGAGCAAGAAACATAGCAACAACACCGATGAGCGAGACTGTTTCAGCAAGTAAACTGCGAATATAATCATCCAAATCATAGATGGAGAGATTTTGTTTTCGAATCATTTTTGCCGCACGCGCAGAACCTTTTTGAGAAATATACGTATAACCAATTATTTGGAGTAAAGTATCCGTTACTCGCCGAGAAGGACAGAGTTTTGGGACAATGTTTTTAGCTAAATCTGCCACTGTACTTTTTGTGACACGCATTTTTTTAAGAAGTTGGCGAAAAATTCGTGCAACGGGATGATTTTTGGATTTATGAACCTCATACTCATCCACCACTTCAGGAATTATGCTTTCTATAGAACGGTTTAAACGCAAATATGTTGCAAATATCTGAAGTAAGTGCGGAAAACTATTTTCCACTTCGTAGACATCCTCCCAAATTGGTTTGTATTTTTTTACATATGTGCTTGTCAAATACCAGATTGCTAAAACAAGACCAAGGGGGAGTAAGACAACACTGACAATACTCATGACTGCATATTCGCGAGCAGCAGTTTCAATAGTATTCATATTAATGCTGGAAAGGTGCAGTAATGCAGGAATTGCTAGTATTGTAATCATACCAAAAGCAATCGCATAATGAATTCCAGGGATGGGTTTGTACTGCGGACTTTCTTCAATGTGAATGGTGTTTACTTGCACACGACTGGATGAAAAATTTAAAGCTGCAAGCAATAATCCGGCAGGAAATACAATATTGTACAAAAATACCAGCATACTAATTGTAACTAAATCTGGCAAGAATACAGAAATCAGAGGCAAAATCATAAGTGAAATAACCGGAAGTAAAACTCCGCCACCAATAAGTAATTTTGCCCGACCAGCAAGTTGCTCTGCAAATCGTTTTCCCGATAAATGATAACTGCGAATAATTGTTTCTAAAACTTCTTTTATAATTTCGTTTTTTTCTTCTTCCTCTGAAGCAGACGCTGTTGTGAGAAGATTCAATCCTTTGACAAACTCGGGATTAATTTCATTCCACACACCCATGTAGCGACCCATCGCTTCTTCCAGACTTGATGCTTGTCGGGTATGAAGCATGAGAAAGATATCTTCAATTTGTAATTTTAAAATACCATGCAACTCATCTTTTGCACTGTAGAGCGCATATTCCATGCTTGTGTTCAAAGAAACCATGGTGCTTAATTTCATAATACACTGAAGCATCTCTTCTCTATAGCGCATGATGGAGTGCGTATAATAAATTCCCGAAGGATAAATGTACAGTGCAGAACCTAAAATACCTCCAAAAAATAAACCTGTGTAAAAAAAGAAGGGCAAGATTGGAGCAAGCAACGCCCCACTAACAGTAAATGCAAGAAAAACAATGGCTGAAGTCCATAAAACAGAAGAGCCATCGTATTGAAAGAGAACAAATTTGAGTTTATCATCTAATGATTTATAGTTAAATTTTGGTAATCTTGCCCCTATTTTGTAAACATCTAATACATCCATTTGATTGTAACATCCTTACCCTTACTATTGTGTGTTTTGCTCATCTGTTTGCTGTTCGCTAACAGGTTCTTCTTGGTCATAATATCCATATAATTGTTTTAATCCTTCAATATATTCTTGTGAAAATTTTGCAAATCCTTCTTGGGATTTATATGGACTATATTCTTGAAATAAATCCACAAATAGTTTATTTGCTTTACTTACATAAGAGGCTTCAAGCTGTGCATCCTTTGCTAAAGAACATTGTGCTTGTTTTGCCCACGCACGAACTTTAATATCTTGGAGTACATCGTTATATGAACTATAGCCCTGACTACGCTCTAATACTTGTTGAATAACAACTGATTTTCCATTTAAAAGCGCGTCCGTTGGTACCAGCTCATCTTTTTGCGGGTCATAGACAAGTAAGTCTTGGAATTTTGGCGTATCTTCCCAGTCTTTGAGTACTTCCGTAACTGAAATTACACGGCGCACACGCGATTCACCCGAGGCATCTGTTATCTGGTTAACTATAATAATTAAATCAGTGACTTTAAACGAACCCTTTGGAACACCTAAATCATTAACGACACGATCGTACACACCAAATGGACTGTCCCCGTGAATTGTTCCTGCAACAACATTACTCATCGCACCAACACGCATGGCTTCATACAAAACTTTTGCTTCCATCCCTCGAATTTCTCCAATAATTAAACAGGAATCTCCAAGACGCAAACTCGTTCGAAGTCCCGTGTCAAAGGGCATTTCCATACCCTCATTTAAGAGTGCTGAACGAACTTTGAGCGGCACTATATCATAACCCAAGTCCTTATAAGAAAAAATGGGTAACTCTTGTGTATCTTCAATAGTAATAACCCTGTATTTTGGGAGTATTTCAAGCATAAGTGAACCAAGAATCGAGGTTTTACCGCTTCCTCTCGGGCCAACTGTTAAAAATGTTCGACCATGCGCAATTGCAAAACTCATAAGCCCAGCAAACCACGAATTGACTGTTTTATTTTTTAAAAAGAGAACTTGCGTCCACGGATCCTCACGGTGCTTACGAATGGAGTACGCCGTTCCAAAAACAGAAAAAGGATTAATGATGGCAGCAACCCTTGCTTTTACTCCATTTGCTTCTAACTCACCGTCTAGTTGTGGCTGTGCACGATTAAATGGTCTTCCTGTTGCCAAGCGAAGTCGCGTGGAAATATAATTGAGAAAATCATCACTTGGATAAATATTTGAATGACACTCACTATAATCTGCGTGAACAATGCGCATGGATGTTTTGTGCGCAGGTGGGTTCACATTAATCTCAAGAATTTTTTTATCTGAAAATAAGTGCTCCAATATTCCAAAGCCAAGATACCATCGCTTAATTAATTCATTATCGCTCTCACCCGACTCTTCAAAAACCTCTACTTCTTTTTTTATTTCCAGTAATTTATCATACGTAGTATTTGTTTCAGGAATGACAATGTTGTATAAATAGCCAACATCATCTTTGAAAATTTGCACAATAGCGCCAGTAGGTAGCGTATACTGCTCCACCGGTTCACTTCCACCCAAATATGGACGAAGGCGAACATCTAAAAAGAAAGGAAGTACAGCCACAAGCTGTTTTTTATTTGTATATTCTTTTACAGCAAGCTCTGTTTTGAGTCGAATTGTATCAAAGTTTGCAATATTATGTCCTTGGTCTTTTAGATAATCGTCTAACTTGTCTGAAAACTGTAATGAACCGAGATTCTCTACACTACTATCAATTGTTAATATTCGTTCCTGTACCATGATACTGTGAAAGTGCTTATAATTTTACAAGCATTAAGACAATTGCAACAAAAACCAGCACAATATTGACGAATGTTCCAAGTGTAAAAATGGTCATATAAATAATTGTCTTGTTTGAATATAATTTAATTTTCTCTGAGAGTGCTTTATACATATCTTGTGCTTGTTGATCCAAACGCATTGTTATTTTCTGATCAATCTCGGAAATTGTCTTCTCAAGTGTATCTGCACTTTGAGCCATGCTTGCAAGCTTTTGCTCAAATGCAGGGAGGGATTGATTTTCAAAATCCGTAAGTCGGTTTATGACATTTGCTAAATGCGCCAAATCATTTTCCAGTTCTTGTTTTTCCTTTTCCAAAAACTCTAAATTCATATTCGCATCAACGCTTTGCTGTAAAGCCTGTAATCGCTGATCCAGTGATTTTACCGCAACAAGAACTGCGTCGTTTTCCGGAGTAAGTGAACTTTGATTAATTTTTTGATTAAGAATTTCAAGATTTGTTGCAAGGACTTGAATTTCCCGTTTCATATCATCAGCTGCCATAAACGCTTTTTAGCAGTTTTTATTTAAAACACTTTGTAACCCAAGTTTGACAGTTAAATAAATAAGTGCCCTTAGATTTGTTTGGTTTATCATGACACAAACAAAAATAAGGAC
>JBLKOU010000003.1:0-56862 GCA_047603125.1 Candidatus Woesearchaeota archaeon
TTTTAAAGAAAATTATATAAATAATTCTGTTCTCCCCCTATAGTAATGGCAAAAGAAATACTTCCACACGAATATTTAAGACCATCACGGCCTATTAACTGGAGAGATATGGAATTATACTCACCGATTGAAGTGCTAGGAGCCTTAAATCCCGAAATTGCAGGAGTTGCATATGCGAGAAAAGAGGGATTAATGGATAATGGGCTTCTCCCATATGTGGCAGCCTTTAGAGAACGACAAACTGAAGAGAAAGGACAGATTTTAGACTATATGCTTGGCAGATTCAAAATTGAATCCGATGAAAGACAAAGGGGTGTTATAGCAAAGACTGCTGAACGACTCGAGCAATTACGAAGCGAAGGTTTTGTCAAAGGAGTAGAAATTTCACAAGCAGGCCAAAATTATCGAAGTGATAGGTTTGCACAATCTACAGATTTTGCAAATATTCTACACGCACAAACACAACAAGCAACATCAGCAAATGATTTACAAGCAAGGATGGCTGAGGTTCAAGCTTCAGTCAATCTAGCAAGGCATCATTCCGATAACATGCTTGCTGCACGTAAACTTGAATATGAATTAGGAAGAGAAACCTGGGAAAGGAGAAATGAATTGGAATTACGCTTATCTAAAAATAAATTAAAAGCAGTTGATCTTGAAGCACAAGCAAACCAACGAGCAGTTTTTTTTACTGAGACAATGCGCGCATTAACTGATACTACTAAGTCCAAAAATGAGCTGCAAGCGTCTCTTGCACAAGCCGACGCTCTGGTTCGAACTTCCGAATACGAATACTTGGCAAAGTGTGAAGAAGCATTAAATTTGAGAAAAATAGAAAACAAAAGAATTAAATCTGCAAATATAATTGCGTATTTAGAGGCGAAAAAACAGATTATCCTCGCTCAATATGATTTAGAGAGGACTGCACTGGTTCAGTCTGCGCTCCTAGGTGCAACAACCGTTGATGCAGCAAAAAAAATGATGCCTGAAGTGCTAAAGTATCTCCATAAAACACAAAAATCTAAAGTAAGAATTAAACTTACATCAGAACATACTGGAGATATAGAGTTCGTAGTTAATGCAGAGTAACTTCCACATTTGAATAAAAATCGTTTCAAAAAAAGTCATAAAAATAAATTTAATTTCTCAAACTCTCTCTAAAATAAAATCTGCTCGGTCTTTTGGGGCTAATCTTGGTACTGAAATTGGTTTGTATCCACAACTCTGATACGCATCACGGATTGCGTCATGCAGACCGCCTGTGTCTTCAGTAAAACCAACCGGTGGTTCAAACAAAAAGACACGATGATATCTCCCAGATAATGGGTTTTCTTGGAGTTCTGGAATTATTTGCTCACCAGATCTTGCCAGATAAGCCAAACCATCAGGTAAGCCACCTACTTGAAAAGAAAAATCCAAACTTGATGGAATATGTTTCTCCCAGTCTAATTGAGTCTGCGCCACAAGACGTTGAAATCCATATTGATCATTCTCAGGTAAACGAGGTTTTTTTCCGTTTGCTTGCCCATTAAGCACAAAAGGAGCAACTTCTGACATTGTAAAATAACCCACTTCTCTAAATTTTTCAAGAACGCCAGTTTTTCCAACACCTTTCGCCCCCGTTAACACAATTTTTTGAACCATTTTCATTTACAAAACCTGTTCGAGTATTTATAGTTATATGTTTTTGAATAGATTGTTTGGGAGAGTGAGATATTTTGAGCTTTATTTTTTATAAATTCCTTCAAGACCCTTATTTCTATGTGAAATTAAGTCCTTTAATAGTCCAAAAGGTTGCATTGTCAAAGTAGAGCAATAAATATCGGAATCCGAAACTGTTAAGTTAAGTACCATATCCGCAATTTCTTTAGTTTGAAGACCCCTTTCGCACAATTTTGTAAAGGTTTGAAGTTCATTAGGTAAAGTCCCCGGAGTAGTTAAAAAACTCGTATCAGTCATTCCAATATTAAGATTAATAATTTTTATGTTGTAAGGAATTACTTCTTGTTTGACACCCTCTAAAAAAATTCTTGTCGCTTCTTTTGAAGCAGCATAAAATGAAGTAAATGGATTGGAATCTTTAGAAGGCGCAGAATCAATATAAAGTACAACGCCCGATTGTTGAGACTTCATAACTGGAATTGTTTGCTTAACGACATTCATAGCTCCAAAAGTGTTAACCCTAAACATCTCTTCTACTTTGCTTAAACAAGCATTGTGAGCGAGCGAATAGTATCCTATTCCAGCATTTATTACACAAACATCTATTCCTCCTTGTTTTTCTTTTTGCCTTTCAACTATACTACTAACTTTTTCATAATCATTAACATGGGAGTGGTCGACTAAGAGATAACCCATTTCTAATTCCCTGGAAAAGTCTTTTCTTAAACTATTCACCGACTTTTCTCTTGAAGAAAAAGTTGAAACATAATTACCTCTGCTCAAAGCCTCATCAACAATGGCACGACCAATGCCTCTCGTTCCACCACTGACAAGAAATCTTTTTTTCATTTTAGGCCACATAATGTTTATTTCCAGTTACTACTTTTGGCAACTGCGTAATGGGCTTTGCATACTTGTCGATTACATCCCATCCTTTATGCAAAAGTTCAGGTGAACCCACAGAACCGTCAATATAAAACCTATTTCCTCCTTGCAAGCTTTTTGGAGCAAATATCGGTAATGATGTTTGTTTATCTGCAAACCAATTCTCATTCTGTTGAACGGTATCTTTACTCATTGACTTTCGAAACATTTGTGCACTATCATTATCTCCATAAATGAAAATAGGCAAGTCCGCAAAAACTATCTGTTTGGGATAAAGTTGTTTCGTTTCATTTGCAGTATCACGCAAGTTTTTCCAAGAAGTATACAAGGTTTCTGCCCGATGATTAACTAAAGGCATAAGCATTATTCTATCTAAATTCGGAAATTTTTCAATCAAATTGGGATCAACAGTTTCTTTTCTTCCTATAGCACTACTTATTGCATGAACATATTCTGGTTGAAGATTTATTGGAAAACCTTGATTATTTCCTGCATCATGATGAACATCGTATGAAAGACCTACAGAGAGTATACCCTCTTTAACAAAATCTTGTAAACCATGTATTAATGGAAAGCTTCCGTTCGTCTGTATATGTGCTTTTTGTATATCTGGACGATTCTCTAAAATTCTAGCGATTTGTTCTTGACTCGTATAATTTGCAGGTTCTCCTAAACCTATAAAAAAAGTCGGTGTATTTTCTGGCAGATGAGAAATTAATAAGTCAGCTAAATTCTCAGGTGCACTTCTCCTATCCTTATGCAAACGCTCACTAACAATACATGCAGGGCAGTGGTAATTACACCCTGGCGCTATTTCTACTGACGAAAATGAATCTATTTGGGATTGAAATTCTACTCCTTTGTACATTACTTCCCCCGATGGATTCCGTTTAAGTATAGGAAACATTTCCGTTCCCGTTACAAACGACATGTTCTTTACCTCCGTAAATTTCGTAGTAAGGGGAAGTCAATATTCAAATATAATTTAGATTCTCAAAAATCTTATATTTTTACAAAACATTTATAAAGTTTATAAATACTCAACCATCATGGCCTACTTAGACCAAAAAGACAAAATTATACTCGAACACCTTTTTCAAAACGCAACCTTAAGTACAAAAGAACTAGCCAAATACGCCAAAATCACACAACCTGCTACATTTATGCGTCTTAAAAGACTCGAAAAAGAACAATTCATTGAGCGCTATGACGCAATTATTAATGAAAACAGTCTCAATGTAATAAAAAAAGGATACCTCTGCACCTTGACAAATGAACGGATAAAAAATAGACCTGAGTGCATCTCACTCATACACAATATTGGCATATATACACACCACATCGTGTGTTGGTTTAAAAATAAAAAACAACAAGAGGAGTTTGAATTACTTTTACCAAAAAACAGATATGAATACCAAGTCAAACACACACATATTCAAACCCCACTCTTATTTGATATTCAATTAAAAAAACAACGAATACAACCTAAAGTCAAACCATTTTCTTTTGATCAACATGACTGTCAACTCTTAAAAGCACTCTGTCAAGGCGGAGCAAGAAAAACCTTAAGAGAACTCCAAGTTCAAACCAATCTCCCGCTCACAACTTTACAATTTAGAAAAAAACGACTCATACAAAATGGATATATTACCTACTTTGTTGCACAACCTGGAATGGGTGCATTGCACCTCAAAGTTCATTATTTTATAATTGACACAAAAGCCACAAAAAAACCACAAGCAAAAAAAATGGTTTTTTATGAAAAGACAACTTCGGGTTATCTAATTTGTTTTCTCTCCCAAGACTCAGATGATTATTTTTCTACATTACGTGAACTCTATACACAATACCAAAACGATTGGACTACACACATCCTTTTAACAAATGATGGTTATTCTCATCTGAATAGATATCCCTTTGAGTTTTTGTTGTGAGAAGAAAGTTACTGCGCATACTCAACAATTAAGCAGTCTTCTAAAAAGACTAAAAAACCACAAAATAGTCTTCTGAAAAGACTAAATATTTAAATGAGTACCTGCACCCGTAACTAATGAAAGAAATATTCAAACAACTAATATCTGATTTTCATGAAAAAGGTATTCCTGAAGTATTACTGAGAAAAGTGCAACTACCTTTACATTCAAAAAAAATTGTCTCAGTTATAGGCCCACGAAGATCCGGTAAAACCTCTTTGTTTTTTCAAACAATGACGCAAATAAAGGATATAACCGATATATTATATTTGAACTTTGAAAACGAATCATTTACAATAAATAAAAATGATTTTCAAAAACTTGTTGACGCTTATTTTGAATTATATCCCCATAAAAAAACGTTTTATCTTTTCTTGGATGAAATTCAAGAAATAGAGGGTTGGGAAAAATTTGTAAGAAGAATATATGACACAGTTACACAGAACATTTTCATAACGGGTTCTTCCTCTAAACTGCTTTCAAAAGAAATTGCGACTTCATTGCGAGGAAGATCTATTACATATGAATTATATCCACTCTCATTTGAAGAATTTACTGCCTTTCAAAACATTACTCCATCCTTACATTCAACAAGAGGGAGAGCTTTATTAAAGAATTCTTTTGAAAAGTTCATGGAAATAGGGGGGTTTCCTGAGCTATTACTAAACAAACCGGAATTTAGAAAAAAAACTATTCAGGATTATATGCACGTAATGCTTTTAAAAGATGTTATTGAAAGACACGATATTCGGAATTCTCATGCAGTAAGAGCTTTTTTTGATAAATGTATTTGGCAATTTGCAAGAGAATATTCTGTAAATAAATTTTATAATGAACTTAAATCATTAGGGGTTAAAATTTCTAAAGAAACACTATATGATTACATTGCCTATTTTGAAGAAGCATATATAGTACTCCCACTATATAATGCAGGTTATTCTTCAGAAGTTCATAAATTGTATCTTGTTGATCATTCATTTTCAACATTTAGTTTAAAGAAAACATCCGAAGATAAAGGTTTCTTATTAGAAAACATTGTTTTTGTTGAATTAAAAAGAAAAGAATGCGATTTGTTTTATGATAAACGTAATTGTGAATGTGATTTCATTATTAGAGATGGAAATAAAGTGACCGGCACTATTCAAGTTTGCTACACTTTAGACGAAACTAATAAGAAAAGAGAGATAAATGGACTGCTTGAAGCGTGTAAAACATATAAACTGAAAAAAGGATTATTATTAACATTCGAACAAGAAGAAGAGTTTGTACAAGATGGAGTGACAATAATTGTTAAGCCCGTGTGGAAATGGTTGCTTGAATAATTACTCAACATACCCATTCTCTTTTAAGAAAGCTAACACTTGTTCAAAAGCGGATTGTAATGGAGGAAATTCTTGAAAATATTTTTCTTTTTTACTGCGCAAAAATGATTCAGACCAGCCTTTCCAATCATCTTTATAATCCATTTCATGAATCATCGGATCTAATGCATCAATAGCTTTTGCAAAGCGTGCCTCGGCAGTTTTTTGAGATTCAAACTCATCGAATAAGTTGACAAATTTATTATTTAAAGATATTGGTAAAAACTGCGACAAATGGTTTTTTGCATCTTGCTCACTTTTCTCTTTTCCAAATGTCCCAAAATCTGGATGCAAAGGATAATCTCCCGATTCAATCTCAATAACATCATGGTACATTAACAATTCATACACTTTTAATCGATCTAAACCTAAATCATAATGAGAAAGAAAATAATCTGCTAATAACAAACAACTCCAAGTATGCTCTGCCGGGCTTTCTTTACGCGTATCAACAGAATTTAATCGTTGTACGCGTTTTAGCTGATTTATTGTTCGAAACTTTTGAATGTCGCTCATAAACTTAGAAGAACACTCCCCTTTAATAAAAATTGTGCATATTAAGTTTTAGACAGAAGCAAATTATGTGAAAATCCGTGTGTTTTTCACATTTAGTACCAAAAGGCGAATTCTCATTATAATGCGGCGATCTTCGAACAGTGGTTCATCTTGCGAATTTCTCCGGCGCGCAACTCCTCGAAATTCTGATTTTGCGCCAAGGCATTATAATTTTTTATTGTCGCTAACTTATTAAGATGTAATCAACGCTTTTAATTTTTGGAGCGCTAATGCACGATGACTTATTTGTGACTTTTCTTTACGACTCAACTCAGCAAATGTTTTTTCAAAACCATCAGGCAAAAATATTGAATCAAAGCCAAAAGCTTGACTCCCTCTGGGTGGAACAATAGTCCCTGAAACCTCTGCACGAAGTATATGCGTCGTTTCTCCATCAAAATAGCCTATGTGACAAACGGCTTTTGCACGATGATCGGAATAGCGAGTAACAATTTTGGAAATTTGCTGACAAGAAAGGCTTTGTAAAAACCATTTAACTAAAGGACCGGGAAACCCATTCAAACAAGAAATCTCCAAACTCACATCCTCGCAAAAAAAAGGTTCAGATAATTGTCCTTGAGCTACGAAAAGCTTTTGCTCGATTATTTTTTGTGCATCGAGCTCTTGAATTTCTGGAAGATCAATCTTTTTTTGCTCAACATTCACAAAAATTTCTTTGACCTCAAGAAACTTTTTTTGGTTGCCGGTTAGAAAATACAGCGTCATTTTTTTATAATCTTATCCAACTCTTGTGCGAACTCATCAATATCAGAAAATTCCCTATACACTGAGGCAAAGCGAATAAACGCAACCTTATCTAATTTGCGCAATTGTCGCATAACCATATTACCAATTTTTTTTGATGGAATTTCTACAGAATCCATATTACGCAGCTTTGCTTCTACTTCATCTACAATTGCAACCATTTGATCATAAGAAATTGGGCGTTTATGGCAGGAAACTTGAATACCCTTGAGAACATTCTGTCTATCAAAAGAAACACGCTTACCATCTTTTTTAATAACAATGAGTTCTACTTCTTCCACACGCTCGTATGTTGTAAAGCGCTTCCCACATTTTAAGCATTCCCTACGACGACGCGTTGCAGTCTCATCGGGTGTTTCACGCTTATCAGTAACTTTATGCTCGTTTGAACCACAATAGGGGCATTTCATTCGTATTTTCCTTTGACCTTAAATTCTGGTGAGTTTAAGACACGTGTGTAATCCTGATAAAAGAGTTTTTTTTGGAATTGGCGAATATATGCACGGTACAAAAGAATCCGAGCTATGAAAAATCCTACAAACATCCATAAAATAATTGTTGTCGCCTCCATGTATATACTGATAATTGGGTCGTTTAAAAACTTTTTGAAGGTTTTAGAATGCCCAGAAAGTAAAAATAAGACCCTTTACACTAGGTTCCTAGCAGTCTTGGACAGAAATGGCTTCATCCGAAAATTATTTTTCAAAAAGAGCACGCAGATTTTGCTCAAGAGTCCCACTTTGAGAATCGTGCGAAAATTTGGCTGCAAGGTGCTCTTTCTCTTTTTTTGGATGAAGCCCTGAGAAGCAGAATATTTATAAATCAAACAGATTTGCTTGCTTTTATGGGAAGAATCCGAACAAAATTAGTAAAACGTTTAACAAATGACGTATTCAAAAACATTGAACTGACTGATGATTTTGCAAAGAATAAGCAACTCATGGGTAAGCATGTCAAAACAGAATCAAAGAAAATGCGAAATGTCTTAGCAGGATATGGCGTTCAATTAGCAAAATTAAAAGCAAGACAACCATAACTTCTTATCGCTTTTTTGACCCTGTAACATAGCCTGGATAGTGTGCATGGTTGCGGACCTTGTGGCCCGGGTTCGAATCCCGGCAGGGTCATTTTTTACGTAAAAATGAGAGTGCTCAAGTATAAACCGAGCAGAATAGAACAGAAAAGAACACCGCAACTAATAAGATTGAGTTTTTGAGATTCTTTTGCGACTCTTGTTTTATAGATTGATTTTGTCAGTAAAACTAAACCAATAAACCAAACAATAATATTTATTACCGGGATAATACTTGTTACAAGAGAAAAAAGGTTTGCATGCAAAGACATTTTTGCAAGCGGAATTTTTGTAAATTTCTCAAAATAATCATGATGTTTGAGTATAGCAATGTAACTTAGTGCCGCTAAACCAATGATTAACACAGTAATAGAGAACCCTTCCCAACCAAACTGAGCTGTTGCATATAGTATAGAAATAACTGCCGCTGCAAGAATAAACCAGCGCTCATAGGTTGTTTTTTGAATCATAAGGGTATTTATATAGTGTAGTCTTAAAAACATATCGTTTTTTTTTACAAATCTGAAACCAAACATTTATAAAACAACTGAGAGCCCTTCTACTTATTTGGCCCCATAGCATAGGCTGGATAGTGTACCGGGCTTCGGACCCGGTGACCTGGGTTCGAATCCCAGTGGGGTCATTTCTTAACGCACAAACCAATTACTCTTTTAAATGGGTGCACGCTTACAGGTGTATGAATGAACAACTTGTGCAATATGCCCAGATTTTAACGCAGGCTCCAACACGTTGGGATATGCTCACGACATTAACTGAAATTGGTAAAGATTTGCCAGGATGTGAGCGCAGTGAGCAAAATAAAGTTCCACATTGCTTATCTTCTGTGTTTTTGGATGTTCGTATACAAGATAATAAAATCAAGATACATATCGATGCAGATGCTCATATTATTCGCGGCTATGCAAAAATACTCTATGATGCATTTGATAACATGCCCGTTAAAGACTTTCTACAATCAGCATCAACGGACATTAAAGAATTTGTTGAAAAAACACAAATAAATTCAAGCTTTCTTTCATCTCGGGCTAATTCATTTGGGACAATTTTTCTTTATCTACAAAAAAAAGTTCAAGAACGTGGACAAGCACCAAATGTATAATAGGCAATTCTGGGATCATCACAAATTTCACAAGGGTCGGAAGCTTGAACTGCACAAGGCTCCGCCACACATTGTACGCTCTGATTATACCACCCACACACCGGTTGTATTCTCTCTTGACATTCTAGAGATATATCTTCACAAGACTGAGGCGTAGGAGTTGCATCAAGAACGCAGCCACACCCCGTATGATCAAAGAAGGGATAGCCAACAGGGCATGAAAATTGTGCAACCCGGCATTCTTGAAGATTCTGACTTCGATATTCTTTTTGAACATCTTCTATGAAAATAGTTGAGCGAACATGGCACTGTGCTGGAAATGTTTCTTGTACCTCGTAACCTTCTTGCACACATTGTTCGAATGAATCAATTGATGTGCAGCCTACAAGGACAAATACTGCCACTATACACAAAACGCGAATATGCATATATTCTTTAGGAACGATTTTCTTTATTAATGTGTTCATTTTTGAAGCCAGATCTAAGAGCAAAAAGATACTGGGTGCTTTACTCATATGATTTTTCAAATAAATTTTATATATTATTCAAGAAATATAACAATCAACATGAAACTTCATCATTGCGCTTACAAAATTTCAAAAGGTAACTCTGATTTAATGCAGCATTTTTGTGAATTTCTAGGAGCAAAATTAATCTGGGAAGGGCATGATAAAGGAAGAGAAATCGCCATGCAATTTCATAATTTTACCATCCAATTCTCAGAAATGAATGAAAAACCAGTTTCATCTAAAAACAAGCAAGAAACTCATTTAGCTTTTTCTTCAAAAAATCCAAAAGCAGATATTTCTCAAATAAAACATTGGTTTGAAAAAAATAATGTTGAAACAAAAATTGGAAAATGGTCAGAAACAGAATTATGGATTGATTGCCCTTCTATTTTCATAAATTTTGTGATTGAAATCTTATATACTGATTAACAAAATTATGTCTATACCACACGACCCCATTTTATAGTAATATAATTGAAATCAACTTATCGTTTGCGTGAAACGTCCAGTTTGTGTGTGAGAAACCAAGGAATCAGGATTTGTGTAATTGAATTCTATTGTCGTGCGTAAAACACCGCCATCAAGCGAACATGCCCTCGTGTACAAAGCAGACTCTCCCGGACTTAATGAAGAAGGACCTGTGAGAAGACCGCATTCAGGTATAGTAACTTGTACTTGTGTCAACTCAATGGGATAGGTGTTTTGCAAAAATAAATCAACTGTTTGCCCATCTGCACGAGATTCTGCACATATAATACCAGAAGTAAATTCACAAGTATTTGTATGAACGATGCTTAAATCAAATACGCCCGTATATAAAAGCGTACCGAGTGCGAGCAATATTATGGAAAATGCCCAGCCATATGTAATTAAAAACTCAATTGCTGCCTGTCCTTTTTGTAAACGTCTCATTTTCATAGTATTGTGTAAAACACCCCTTCTAAAACCCAGCGCAAGAGTAAAAACAAGCCCAATGATACTGCAAAAAAGATCGGACTATTTTTGAGTGCGCCGTATGCATTTCCATTTTTTATCGCTGAAATAATAACACAAGAAACAACTGATGTTAAAGCCAGCATAATAACACTAAAAATAAAAAAGTCACTTTGTGATATTGCACTTGAGGAGATTGCTATTGATATTCCAACTGATGAAGAACCTGCACTTGTCGATATCTGATCTCCAAAGGATTGAATAATTGTTAACAATTGTCCGGCTATTGCAAAAAGCGTTGGTGCAGCAATAATAACCGCAAACCCTATAAAAATAATATATGCTGTGACATTTGCAACCATACTTTGCTTTCGAAGTTCTATGTCTTCTAAATTAAGAGCAATATTTTCTAATAAATCTCCTATCTCACTACCAGCATTCATCCCCTCTATTATCAAACTCATGGATCGTTTTAAAATTTTTGAATCATATTTTTTTCCCAGATCCGTAAGAGCCTGTGTTAAGTCATGACCAATCATCGATTTTTTTGCAACTTGTTCAATTTCTTTTGAAAGAATACCAAATTGCGAACGTGCACTTCGCCAGAGTGCTTGGTCAACTGTCATCCCTGCACGTATATTGGCAGCCACCACATGTAAGAATTCAGGGAAATGTTTTTCGATAACTTCTCTTCGCCGAGTTATTAATAAATCAATGTAAACAAAGGAACCAAGAGTAAACGTGAGAAGTAAAAACGGATATATAAGTATGGCGCACAGAAGAAATACCCACAGATAATAAAGTACTGGCGCTTCTCCTAAATAAAAGCCAACGGTAAGAATGTAAATAAGTGCACTACTTAGTATTGCCAACCATTGAATTGTTGCAAAAAATTTTTTATGGGAAATTTCAAATCCTGCTATTTCTAAACGGGATGCAATCTTTTTTTTCAAAAATGCTTCTCTTTTTTTCTTTCGAATACTATACGCTCTCACATATCCACCGCCGGTCTTGCACTCATAATAACAGTGTAAAAAAATAATTGTACTATAATAACAAACGAACCAATGCCCAATAATGCAGACAATGTTAATTGAATATCAGCAAAAGAAACTAAGACAATGAGTATCACCATCCCTAATGAAGGAAAAATTACAGCAATCATTAAATAAAACATGGCAATGGGATTTAATTTTTTTCCATACCGTTCTACCTCAACAAGTTGCATTTTATTTATTTGCTCAAGGACAGTTGTGAGAGAAAGCGCAATATCAGCACCTGTTTGCAGGGAATTTGCAATTTGCCACATCACTTTTTGAAAATTCTCAGAAGGGTTTAGAACAATTGCTTTTGTAATTGCTTCATCAAGGCTTGTTCCTAAATCAACATCATCGATTATTTTTTGAAAATATTGGCCGACGCCATCAAAGTCGCGCGCGGCATTTTGTAAAATGGTATAGATAGGAATACCGGACTTTATTTGAACAATAAAAAATTTCCCTACAAATAAAATATCTCGATCAATTTGCTTTTTCTTTTGTAATAATTGTTTATCGGGCTGCTTGAGAAAACTCAAAAATGTTATTATAAAAAAAACTGGCAAAATAGGAACTAAAATCCACAGAGACTTTCCAAAAGCTGATATAATAAAAAATAAACTCAAGCCCATACCAAGAGCTGCATAAATGCTAACTAAAAAAACACGGCGAATAAATTGTGCAGGCGTAAACTCTAACTGAGCTCTTTGTAAAGATGGTCCAAGAGCAGGAAATTTTTTTGCTAATTTATGATAAAATGCATGCACCATTTAGGAATCCTCACGAACTTTTGCAAGTAATGCTTGTGAATCTTCATAATATTCTGCCATTAACAAACTTATCTTTTCAATATCATTAATATCATTTTTCACAATATAACGTAATACTTCTTCTTTTTCTTTTAATTGTGTGAGTAACTGTTTTTTGGACACTCCTGAAAAAATTTGTAACGTTTCAAATAAGACCTTTGGTTCCTGAACTTGTTTGAGTTTATCTGTTTCCGGATCATAGCGAAAGAGTACTGTTGCATCCCCCGATTTAGAAATTTCTGCAATCTCAAATGTTCGCCGAAACCCAGTTCGTCTATTTCTATATTGTACAATGACAAGTGAGAGAGCAGGAATCATTGTTTTTGGAACATTAATCGGCGCATTTGTTAAGCGGGTAACCGTCTCATGGGCAGTATTTGCGTGCACAGTTGCATAAACTGAGTGCCCTGTGTGAATTGCTTCAAATAATACTTCTGCTTCTGCAGGCTTTCTAATTTCCCCAACAATTACTCTATCTGGGCGCATACGCAAAGAATTTTGCAATAAATTGAGCATGGTAACACCACCACGACCCTCTGCATTTGGCAATCGCGTTAACATAGGAACCCAATGAAAAAAATCGGGAAGCTTAATTTCACGTGTATCCTCAATTGAAATAACACGCTGACTTAATGGAAAAAAGTTAGATAAAATGTTTAACATACTTGTTTTACCTGAAGCCGTCCCTCCCGCGATCAGAAGGGATAATTCATATTGAATTGCATGCCATAATAGCGCAGCTGCTTGCACACTAATCGTATTATGTGAGAGAAAATCACAAATAGTCCATGGTTTTGCAGAAAATTTTCGAATAGTAATAGTATTTCCTTCGTTAGAAATCGGCATCAATGTCGCATTCACACGGTCTCCGACATTTATCGTCACATCTAAGAGAGGTTCAAGAACTGAAATTTGCCTTCCGACTTTTCGACCAATTGTCGTAGCCAGATAGCGAATTTGATCCTCGCTTCCAATAGTAATATTTGTCTTTAGCCAACCATGTCTTCTATGATATACCCAAACTGGCATTTTTGAACCATTGACGGCAATCTCTTCTAGACCTTGATCACTCATTAAAATTTCAACTTCCCCTAACCCTATACTTCGCAATAATACATAGGATACAAAAAAATCAATGTCTTCTGTTGCAGCCGTTGGAAAATATTTTTTCACCAATTTTTCAATTTCTTTTGCAAACACTGCTTGAACATCATCATGCTTTTGTGTTAAATCCGTTATCTGAATAGAGCCTAAATTCACCGACTTAACTAATTGTTGGCGAATATTTTCTAGAATAACAAGAGTATTTTTTCCAATACTTGGAATTGACACATCATAGAGGCGCACAAATGCACCTTCTTTTTTGTAAACTGTAATTTGTAAAGGAATACTTCGACACCGTACTTCATACGAATCAATGACAGTAATTTTATCAGACGAATCACCTTGTGGCGTTCCAAGAGAACCAGAAAAATCAGCCATCTTGGTCGTACCAGTATTTTTTCGTAATGACTTTTTATAGAGATGCTCAGCTCGTTGCTTTTTTGAAACATTTGTGATTGTTTCTATGGACTGATCATCAAGATCTCTTTTTTGCTGTTTTTTTCGTACTCTTGACGTTTTTTTTGCTGACTTTTTTTGTGGCACGTTGTTGTTCCTCTTTTTTTTGTATTGCGGCTTTATTCCAATCAAGCAATGCAGTTAATTTTTCAATATGTTTTTTAAAAAAAGACCGCTTTGATGTAATCGTGCTAATTTGTGCATTCATCCGATCAAGTTCTTTTTGGTATTCAGCAGTCCCCATACTTAAATCTAAAAGTTTGGACTGTCTTTTTAAATTCTCTATTTCCGAGCGCAATTCCACTTCCTCATGACCAATGATGTTTAAAATTTCATGAATATCTTTTTTATGACTAAATAATTCTCGAAAGTGAATTGGCAATTCTTTGAGTTCTTTTTCTTTTTTTGTCAGCGACTTTTCATGCTGCGTCATCTTTTCAAAAATATTTTGCTGCAGGCGGCCTATTTCTTTTTCATACCCTTTATTTTCAAGTAAAATTTCTTGTAATTGCGTGTGTTCCTTTTCCAGCTCATCTTTGAGTAAGTCATGCTTTTTTTGAATTTCAAACACATGATCTTCAGTTTGTAAAAGTTGTTTTGCCCGCTCATCAACTTGTGTTTGAATTTGTGAGCTCAACTCCTGTACTTGTTTTAATCTCTGTTGCAACTCTTTTTCTTGGTGTTTTACTTTATCTAGAAATCGTCTACTTTTTAGAAAGACTTCTTGATCTTTATCAAGCTCTTTTTTTGCCTGTGTATACTCTTTAATGTAATTTGTTTTTACATGATCAATATGACTTTCAATGTCTTTAATTTTGCTATAAGATGATTCTTTTGCCTGAATAAGTTTTTTGTCAAGTTCTTCTTTTTTCTTTTCTATTTCTTGCAATTGCGATAATTCATCTTCAACAACATGCATCTTTTTATCAACATTTCCTTCTAAATTCTTTATGATATCCACGACATAATTAATCTTTTTATCCAATTCATTAAAATAACTCTCCGCACCTTCGAGTTTCTTGCTAAATAATTCTTTTTGAGACATAAAATCAGTCACTTTTGACTTGAGCGTATCTTTTGACATCTCTTTTTTTACCAGTGTTGTAGAACGAAGACCATATTCTATTGCAACAATCTGTTGATCTTCAAGAATATGCGTCCACTCTTCAACAGTTTGAATAGGAAGTGCGAGCCTTTTTGCTGCATCTTTGAGTGTGATTTTTCCATACTCATTTACTAGCGCAACTAATTTGTCTACCGTTGTATCAATATGCTTAGATCTCATTGTTCCTACACAGCAATGTAAAAGAAAACACCGTTTATATAGTTTATGATACTCTTATGTGATAGTCACAGTCCGCGACGCTTGGAAAACCCTCTTATTCTCAATTACACACAGTATTTTTGTCATCACAAATGTTATTCATAAACAAACGCATCTAACTGATAGAGTTCGAGTCTACTTACGCCCAAACTTGATTGATTATCAAGTCGAAAAATGCTTGGCATATTGCTAAATTCATATACAGGAAGTGCGCCTGTAGAAAAATACAAAAAGTCAACATTCGTCCGACCACTATCTATTGGCATATAGAGCGATAAATATGCTTTATCGACTAAACTTTCAATACCTGTCTGGTCCATGCTTGGCGTTAGATCTCCTTCTAAGCGCATTAAAAAATTTGGAGCACCCGCAAACGAGACATAGTATTGCTGTGTCACGTGATCTTGAAGATTTGAGCTATCCCCACCCACAACAAACATACCATCATGAGGCGTTTGATTAATAACAGAAAAAATCTGATTTGTCGTACCAACAATATACACAGGATCCAAAAAACCAACAATAGGCACTTGTGCTGTGGCAGAAAAACTCCGATTCCACGTTGCTTGTGTTATTGTATCCGTAAAATTTGCAATGAAAGAAACGCTTATATCAATCACCCAAGGCTGTGTTTGTTCAATAGCAATCTCGGGAACGGTATGTTCAAAAAGAATATTTCTTTGTTGGGCTTGCATTGAAACTTTATCAAGCCAATCACTAAAGGTGTTATTTTCCATTAAAAAGACTGACTCACCGTCAATCGTTCCTTCAAACATGAGTTCTTGCAATGTATCTTGTGCAGAGTCAACGTAATCTAGTTGATTTTCAATATGTTGAATTGTTGAAATAACGGCACGAAACCCCGCCGTATAAAGCGCAAATTCTCCATCGTGTCCAACATTATCAATAAAGGCATTCACACTGACCAAGCGATTCGACGAAACTGAATATGAAGCAGTGTTTGAGAGCGAGTCTTGTAAGACAATCAAGGAAAAAATAAAACCAAGAATAAATATTGCTGATACTGTAAAAAAGATAGCTTTCTTTTTAATAACACCCTTCATCTGTTTTTTTAATCCCATACTCTCACCTCAACAAGTGCAGGGCCCCAGAGTGAGGGCACATTTGTTATTGAATTACTTGTGACTGTTATGTCATCAGATTCAATAAAACCCTCCATTACCTGTGCTAATCTATCAAGGGCATCTTGATTTGCTTCTTCCAATGTATCAAATGGTTGGCCATATCCAACATAGGCAGGAATATAAAATTCAGATAAAACCCATGATAAATCAGCGACAAATTCATTTGTTCCAACATCATCACGAGCTCGAACATAGTTTTGAACAGAAGGTGACAAGGCAAACAATGAATTATCCAGATAAATGGCAGTTGGAATAATACGTGCGCCAGGAGAGCGATACACTTGTGTTTGAGGAGGGTCATATATATCCGCCCACACAGTTGCCAAGTTTGAGTATCGCTGCGTTAAATACACAAATACATCTCCCTTTTGCACTGCCTGCGACGGAAATGTAAACGAAACTTGCATGTCTGAACTATCAGGAGGTTCAAAAAATGTTCGTTGTGAAACTTTCACTGTTCCCGGAGGTATTGGATTAGCTGGCAGAGTATAGTTTACTTCAATATACGATGAACCTTGCGGGTCGTTAATTGGATCGCTGTAGAGACGAACCCAATCTGAGCCCCACACTACATCGCCATAATTGTTAAAATACACACCAACTACATTCGTTCCCGAAACTAAGTGATTTTCAAAAAAGGATGTATCATAGGAATAAATAGGATTTGGATCAGGACTCGGATCATTATCAACAGGCTGTACACTATTGACAAATAAGATATAATCATAGTCATTTGGCAAACGATAATTCCCATTCCAGTCAAGAAATGTACAACGCCGATTTGAAATATAATACGCTTGACAATTTGGGAAATTCAAATTATAATTTCGCACATTATTTGCAACAACTTGCATGTTTACATCAATGTCAGTTGCACCTTCAGGTATAAAAAACGGAAGTGTTGACCACACACCGGCTTTGAAATTTCCCTGCTCAAAACTTTCAATATTATCAAAATAATACCGTTTGCTTACTTGCTGTTCTTGAACAGCAAACTCTAACTCTTGTGAATACTCAATAACAATTTGCATACCTGGATGTGTATGGGCATTATAATGGTTCATATTGAGGTGCATCCAAAATTCATTCATGTCTGAAACAACACAGGAGGTTATGTCTTTGACTGCGACATCACCCTGATCATCATACCACCAATCAAAATCTCGATTATCAAAATAACATTGTCCTTGATTCATATCGACTTGAACAGAATTTGTACTGCCATGTTTATGAACAGACATAATTAGTTGGGCAGAATGAATTGTCTTTCCTGTCAAATCAAAAAATTTTGTCATTTCCATATGTCCTGCGTGCCACCCTGCTCCAAGGGGCGATATATCAACGATTTTTGTTCCATTGCCTCGCACTTGATTTGCACGTGCATTTGCGATAAAACCACGAACGGGTTTATTTTTTTCAATCCCTGAAATAATACGCCACTCAACTGACTGACTGTTTTGTGCAGGCGTCGTGCGAACAAAAACTGGTTCCTGTTCGATCCACAAGCCAAGATTATATTTATCCAAAGGTTGTTGATCAACTATTGATTCTAATATATCATATGCGAGCGCGTCTTCACCCCGAGACCACAACACTGTTATTAATGAGAGAACATTACCATCAGTATCCACAATTTTTCCATCATTTACTCCCGAAACAATCGGGACATTTCCCTGTTCATATAACTCTTGTACAGATAATACTTCTAAGACATTCATCACATCTGTTGCAATAATTTGTGTATGCGAGTAAACAATTGATGAACTGGAAGAAAAATAAAATAAAGACAAGCCTGCAATTAAAAGAATTGCAAACAATAATGCATCAAGTAAAAAATAAATTCCTTTTTTTCTTGCTTGAATTATTGCCATACAATCACCTGTAATTGAATAACGTGTGCATCTAAAAATGCGAGTCGAGTAACAGAAAACTGCGTTGTTGCATTTATCGGCTGCTCTCCGACAAATGAAATCCCATTAAATTCTACAGGCACATCGTTTTCCACAAAACGAATCCAATAGGAATAACTGCTGGGAAGATATGCGTCTAATTGACTTTGATCAAATTCATAAAACGCTTGTATTTTTTGCTCATCGAGTGTTTTATTAGAAAGTAAGCCTATTTTTTCAATCGTACCATCTGTCCAATCGGCAGGCTGACCTTGTTGAAGCAACTGCTCGCTTAAAAAATACGCCTCACTAATCATCGCTTTTGAATATGGTGTCGTAGTTGCGAATACACCTGAAAATTGAAAGACTGCAAATAAGACGACACTCACAACAACAAGGGCTAATAAAAAGTCAATATGCCAAATTTGTCCTTTATTTTTTGCTTTCACTGTACTTGCAACCCCGACTCTTCTTTTATGACTGTGAATGTCTTTTCTTGTGTCTGACCCACTACTCCTACAATGGGAAGAATAATTTGAATCGAGTCTGAAAACACATACATATTCGATTGTAAAATCTCAAATGTATACTCTCTTCCAGCAATTGTTTGTGGAAGCTCAATTGTTTTTGTAAACCCTTCACTCATCGTTGCTAGAACAAATAAGTCATACTGAATATTTTGTGCAAATACTTCAAATGCTTCATAGGCAAGCTGATCTTGGGTGTTTTGCTGTTCATAAAAAACAAAGAATGCAACAATACTAAAGATGACTATGCTCACACCCACATACACAATGAATTCTGTTAAAACTTGACCTCTTTTTTTCATATTTGCTCTATTTGTACATGATTATCAAATGCTGTTACTCTCAATGTTTTTGTTCCACGTTGTGCATCAATTGTTCCTTGTAATGGCACTGTAGAAAAAAAGACAATATCATTGAGACCTCCTGACGTGTGCATTCGCGCAGTGATAGTATTTTGTGCAATAAGTATTTGATCCACATTTGTTGGAAGTGTAATTGTTATAACACGAAAAGAATTCGGTCCAATTCCATAAACAAGTTGTGATTGCTCAACTATGGACTGTAGAGAACTCTGCACCTGGTTTTCTCGAACACTCTGCTCAAAATCTGAAAAGGATAAAAATGCTAATGCTGCTGCCCCTAAAATAGCAATAAGTGCAAAACCCATTAAAAGAAGATACTCAATACTTACCTGACCTCTTTTTTGCATGAATGTGTAAGAGAAGACATTGTTTAAAAAACTTGTTACATTGCGTGCCTACTCTAAAAATAAGAAATAACAACCTATTTAAGTAATTCTTTTTTGAGCACTTTTGATGAGTATTCCAAAAATCGTTTTTTTCTACGGAAAAGAAGACCCGGCAGGAAAAAACCTGGCTAAACACCTGAAAGAGCAATGCCCTGACACATATCTAATACATGAACTAGACTCATCTCCAGTTCACGCCGAACATGTTGATCAAAACATTGATTGTGACATCTGTATTTTTTTAACAAAACATGATTCAGTTTCGGGCATTCCGTCGCTCTGCATCCACACACAGGGTAATTGGAGTTCCAATGATTTAGGAGGCAATCCTTTTGAGATAGGCGTTTGCCCTGTAGTATTAAAGAACCTCATTTACCGGAACTTAGTTGCACAAAATAAAAAACATCAACTTGGTTTTGATGTTGTTCATGAAGCAACGCATCACGGTCCCAGTTTAGAAAAACCAACGATTTTTGTCGAAATTGGCTCGACAAAAAAAGAATGGGTTCGAGATGACGCCGCATCTTGTGTTATTCAGGCTCTTTTGTGCGCACTTGAGAAATATTCA
This sequence comes from Candidatus Woesearchaeota archaeon, assembly GCA_047603125.1. Lineage (GTDB taxonomy): Archaea > Nanobdellota > Nanobdellia > Woesearchaeales > DATGWN01 > JBLKOU01. The sequence continues at coordinate 20,443 of JBLKOU010000003.1, forward strand.
GGAGAAAAAGAAACTGGTATTCCAGTCGTTTTTGGAATAGGGGGAAATCATACTTGTTCTCATTTTAATCGATTAAGTGCTGAAGGCAAAATTCTTCTCTCCCATGTAGTTCCCAATTATAAAATAGATGAGTTTACAAGTGAGATGATGCAGCAGGGACTTACGCGCAGCACACTCAAAGCGCAAGCTATGATTGATTGGAAAGCACTAAAAAGCTCCCAACGCCAAAAGATTATTCACTGGCTGGAACAGATGGAGGAGTCTTATATTCGCCTTGATCATTTTAAAAAACAGCAAGATAACTTACAATAGGCCTTTTAATAGATTTGACGTTTTAAACCTGCGACTCATTGACAGTGTTTGAATATCGTTATAAGCACTATTTCCTTGGTGAAATGTCAGAAATCGAGTGATTGTTGAACAATATCTTTGTTCAACATCGTTGGAAAAATCATTTTCCAACGTTTCATGCAACGAAGATTTCGCGAATAGACAGCCGTCGCAAAATCACCGAAATAGTGCGTTTTATGTATCAGACTAAGTTCAAACACTGTCGACTCATTACTCATTTATTGCTCTATAGACGAGTCTGGCACTTCTCGGTAAATCATTTATAAGATAGTTTATTGTAATTTCATCTTCTAATGCATCACAAGTCAATGTCGCCATTCTTCCTGGTTCGAAAACTTGTTGCTGTGCTTGACAGTACGAAAGTTCTGTAATCTGAATTGGATATGCGGCCAAATTTTGAATAACAAGTATAACTTGATTATTTTGTCGTGAAAATTCAACGCAGGTCATATCCGCTGAATCAAGATAACAACGATCGGGTAAAAAAGAATCAGGGCTGAGTACACCAAAGTACGCAAAGCCTAATGTAAAAAAAAGAAGACCAACTAAACTCACGCTCAATACTGCAACAATAACAATAATGAGCACTTTATCCATGACTATTTACTCCCCGTGAAAAAAATATCACTCAAGTCCACATCAGCTTCGGCAGGCTGTTCTTTTTTTTCTAGCTCCTGTTCTGCTTCTTGCGTCTCAACCTCATCAAGGGGTGTTCGTGTTTGTATGAAGTCAAGTTCATTTTTTACTTGAGCTTTTTCAACAGATTGCGTTTGTTGCGCAGGTTGTTCTATAAGCTCATCAACAATGAGCTCATCAGTCGTTGGGTTGTCTTTTTCTTCTTGAACATCTTGACGTAATAATTGCTTAATCTGTTCTTGTAAAGCAGTAATGTTTTGGTGATGTGTTTGATGCAATTTCGCATTTTCTTCTTTAAGCTCATGCACTTGTTCTTGCAAGGATTGAATATGTGTGGCATGCTCGTCTACTTTTTTATGCAAATGTGTCTGCGGTTGTGCGCGCTCAGGTCGTTTATTTAATGTTTCTAAGCCAGCATCTACATCCATAGATTCAGAAATGGAATCCACATATTTTTTTTGTTCAGACTCTCCAAACATCATACTTTCTGCCAATCTTCTAGCATCCATTTTAGTCAAAGCGAGTCCTCGCTTGAGAAGTTGATCCGTTAAATCATTAAGTTGTTGTTCTTGTTCGACTGCAATCATAGTTTCACCAATTTTGTAGTATACTAATTCGTATACTCATATATAAATGTATGTTTTTTGGACATCTTGAGAATTCTCCCACTATGTATTTACTCATTGGTTTTAGACTGAACAGTGGTTTATTTTGATATAAGGATGTTGTACTACAACTAGTCGAGAGTTTTTGAAGTCTTGCAAATGCTTTTAAAGAATGTTTTTATCCCCTCCTATACCGTTACTATATACGTAAAGTAGAGACCTAAAAATAAGAACATTTATAAACAAAGGCTTATTTGTAACTACTTACGAATACTATATTCAGGGGGTATTATGATAATGAAAAAACAAATAGTATTGATTGCCTTACTGGTTCTAGGATTAAGTATGGGCGCATTTGCACAAAGCGAGTTTTCCGTTGGCACAGTTACTGTTGATGGACGAGGCTCGTCTGATACAAATGCGGTCGAACGAAGTAATCCACAACCATATGGCATTCGAGACCGAATTGACGACCAACGCGAACTTAATTATGTTCGATTCTTAATTCCAGTAACAGCTGTTAATGGAACGATAGAAGTACAAAATGTTCAATTTCTTAATCAAGGAGACTTTGACTACTCAAATTTGGGAAGTGAATTTCCTGCAAATGAACATGTTTTCAGAGTAACACTGCCAAGCTCACCTATCGAGAATGGTTCAACTGCAAACATTCGAGTAGATGTGCTCGTACCTTCAAATCTTGATGCTGTTGACACATCACTTCGACGAATTGCACACGATGTAAATTTTCGTGTTACAACAAACGCGAGTGGAACTGCACAAAGAGAAGCATCCTCAGCATTTTATGTAACAAATAATTTACAACTTGATTCACGAGTTGATATTGTTTCACCAACACATAGCATCCGATGTCGAACACGGGACGGTTCAATCCGATTAGACTGTGACCGAGATTTAGATGAAATGGTTCCTGGAGAAGATTTCAACTTACGAATGGAAGTGCTCAACAGATTCTCACGAACTAGTGATGTTGAGTTTGACGATGTTCTTATCGATATCTTAGACTCACGTGATGTAGAAGCACGAGACAATAGCTTTCGAGAAACACTTCGAGCTGGTGAAGATATTCAATACGATATCTTGTTCCGTGTAGATTCAAGAATCAGAGACAGAGATCAAGAAACAATTACTATCACTGCTGAAGGTCTTGACATTAATGGTGCACGACATGGATTTGAATACGAATTTACTGTGCGATTTCGCGTACCTGACTATGATCTAGAAATTCGACAATTGCAATTAACACCGACACAACTTTGTGCAGGAGACTTTGCAACAGTTCGATACGAATTAGAAAATAAGGGTTCTCGAAATCAAGACAATGTCCGTATTCAATTAGAAAATACTGTTCTAGGCTTAGATGAATTAGAACAACGTATTCGAATAGACGATTACGACAGTCGTGATAATGACCATACAGGTTCATTTGATTTTGTTGTTCCAAGCGATGCAACTCCTCGGACATATCCGTTAGTTTTCACGGTGTTCCATAGAGACCGGGATAGCAATAACGCAGTTATGCGAGAAACACTGAATCTACAAGTTCAAGACTGTTCACCACAACCCGAACAACCAGTGGATGAAAACGGAAATGATACTATTGACGTGCAACCACCGGCAGAAGAACAACCAAGAACACAACCAACTGTTGTTGCCACTCCAACACAAGCAAGTGACAATAATGTTGCCATTATTGGTTTGAGTGTACTACTTGTACTCTTGTTTGTCATTGTGGTGATTTTATTTGTGTATATCCTGCGCAAATAACTTTTTTCTTTTTTATTTTTCTTATTTTCTAATAGTAATAAACCATTATAAAGGTGATTTGTTCTACTTTAGGTATGGATTTTAAAATAGAGAAAAAGGTGCAACCCTCTCAAAAAGATAAATATCACGAACAAGTTCTTACTACCGCTTACTCTTTTGCTAAAGAAGCATATGGCGAATTTAAAGAATTTACAAAAGCAATTGTTCTTTTTGGAAGTGCTTCGCGAAAAACCAATGATGAACAAAGCGATATCGATATTTTAATTATTCTTGATGATACACAAATTGTCCTCTCAAAAGAAGTCATGGAAACGTATAAAATTATCTGTGCAAGACTCATACAAAAAATATCCCCACAAATTCACGTTACCACACTCAAATATTCCACCTTTTTTGACTATGCTCGACAAGGAGATCCCATTGCGATTAATATTTTACGAGATGGTGTTGCACTTGTCGATACAGGAGTGTTTGATCCACTTCAAGTATTACTCTATACAGGAAAGATACGCCCAACAGAAGAGAGTATTTGGAACTACTATCATCGTGCAACACGCACACTACACAATTCTCGCTGGCATCTTCACCGTGCAATAGAAGACTTATATTGGGCCGTGACAGACGCAGCACATGCAGCACTTATGAAAGCGGGAGTCATGCCGCCAACGCCCGAACATATTTCAACACTTGTTCACAAACACCTTGTTTCCAAAAAAATTCTCACAACAGAGCATGTAAAAACGATTGAACTGTTCTATACACTTCATAAAAAGATGGAACATAAAGAACTAGGTCATGTGCATAGTTCACAATACGAAAAATATTACGGATATGCTACTCGTGTAGTGGAGCAAGTAGAGCGCTATCTTGAGCAATAATATACATGAGCTCTCCTTGATACATTTTTTTCTTCCAAACGAAGGCTAATCTTGTAAGAACCTTCTCAAACCACGAAATCGTTGTTCGCTTCATTACTTGCCCCTTTACATTTTGTAAAGGAAATGAAGCAACGATAATTTTTGCTTGAATGGCTTGTAAAATATCATAGGAACAATACAAGCGCTGTGTTTCAAAAGTGTCAAAGCATTTGAGTGCCAAGCACAAATCAAAATTTCCTAAACTTGTTATTTTTTTATGCTCACGGACACAATCAAACGCAACTGCCGTATATGAATGTAATCTATGAAACGCAAAATATTGCAACAACAAGTCACAATCTTTCAAACTTAATTCATTTGCGACATAACGAATAGAAGGATAGTATTGAGAAATTTTAATGGGATTCATCCCCGCAGCCAGATCAAGAACGGAATCGGGTTTAAACGCGTCAAAAATATCCTGCAAAAAAGCATCATAATATCCTTGACGCTCCTTTGTTGAAAGATGACTCATCACTAAGGATTGTGCATCTTCTATAGAACGTTTTGTGATACGTGAAGGTATTTGAAACACTGAATAAATATCCCGTGTTTTAGCACGGACATGTTTGATGATTTCTTTTATACTCTTTGGACTAAAATCACGCACTTTCGGATTTAATCGAACATATTCTGTTGCTAGTTGTTCAATAAGATGCTCACTTAAATTCGTATACTCTTTTTTTTGTTGAACACCCTCAATTATTTGCAGGAGATGTGTGGGCGAAATCATTCTAATCGAGTTCCAGACCACGGCTTCCAGTCATCGCTATCAGGAGCATATCCTTGGAAAATAAAATTTGGTTTATTACCCGCACCCATGGAGTAATTTTCAATTTGACTAAATTGGGAACTTGGATTGAGCCAAGCATTAGTCCCTTGCGCATACGTGGACGTTCCTGCCATTTTCCACGCTTCAAATATACCCGCATTATGTCCTGCTGCAAAACCACCCTCGGCCTGTATTTTCCCACTATAACCGTGTTTTTTTAAAATCTTCATCACTTCTTTTACCGGCGCATTTCCTTGTCCGGGAGCTAAATGCGCATCGTCATATCCGAAGTTATCTGCTAAGTGTACATTTCCTATAATATTATCTTTTGCTAAATCTTCAACCTGCTCAGTAAACCATTTATTATAACGCTTTGTCCACTCGTCTTCATTTTCTCCGTCCTTTTTCTTAAAATGTTTCTTCCACATATTTAAGTGTCCCGTATCAAGTGTCGCTCCAATATGGTCTTGCGCTTCTTTTTCTGCCTGCGCTTTTGAGACTCCGTTTTTTTCCATAAGTTCTTGTGCAAATGCATCCCGAGCCTGCGTGACAAGTGTTTTGAGTTCTTGCGGGTGTGAACCATAATCTTGTCCCTGCATTGTAGGGTAAATATTTTCTAGGTTAATCTGAATAGGTTTTATATCATCATTGGGTCTTTTCTCCCTTGCAGACTTTGTTTTTTCTCTTGCATACCGTGCTAATTCCACCACGGACTTTTTGTTTTTTTCTAGTCCATATTTTTCAACTGTTTCTGCATGATTAATACGTTGAATCAACTCAAAAGCTTGCTTTCTGCCACCCGAAGCAGTCTCCCGACCATAAAGAATTCTTCTTCTATTATCATCAAGTTGTTCTTGTAAAAATTCAATAGGATCTTTTGTTTCTGGTGGAATTAAGTCGTTAGCACCCCCTATCGTCTTTTTCTGTAACTCCCATTCCTCCTCACTTAGATTCTTCTTTAAATTTTTATAGAACTTTAGTGCCTTTATAATCTTCTCTCTTTGTTTTAATCCTACAGTGTATGATGATTCCAACTCTCTAGCCTGACCTAGTGTTTGCTGCACTTGTCCATACGCTTGTTCCTTGAAAAATTCTTTTAACGTTTCTTCCATTATTTTTTCTTCTTCCACAATACCTTTTTTTTTTAATTTTTCTTTATGGTCATCGTAAAACTCACCAAATGTTTTTTTTTCAAATTGTATATTTCCGTTTTTTTCCTCAAATAATTGAATTTGTGCTTCTTTTTTTTCTTCTTCAGTGAGAAATTCAAACTTTTCCTCAGGTGACATTTTTTCTTCCCATTTATCCCTATACTTCTCTTCTATTTTTTTTCTTGTTACAATATCTGTCACCATTACATCATCATACACAGGTTTACCCTCGTCATCACGAAGAATTTCTTTTTCACCATCTTCATTCTTTTTATACACAGGAATACGAATTTCTTCATCCTCTTTCACACCTTTAATTAATTGCCCCGTTTTAGAATCAACAAGAATATACTGCGCATCCTGATCCTCCTTATCGTGACCTTCAAACTGATATTCTTGACCTTCTCTATTGTAGCCACCCACACGTTTTGAACCAATAGTTCGAGGAAACTCACCCGTATGCACAACAACCGAACCCCCACCAACTGCTTCTGCTGCAAAATCAACTGCCTTTTGCACTTCTTCAATATTTCGTCTTCGCTGCTCTTCAGTAAATCCATCTCGACCCAAACCAGATAACGTAACATTTGGAGAAGCATGAGTTTGCACATCTACCGTTCCTTTATTAACACGTATAATCTCGCGAATAGCTTCACGTTGATTTTGATCAAACTGCTCAAAAGTAGGCGCTTGAGGGTTTCCTCTACCCGTTCCTGGCGCACATATCTCAATTGTCCCTGCACCCATTCGAATTGCAGATTGAATGGCACCTGTTGGAGAAGGATTGGACTGATCAACCCATTTTGTCGTACCAATTGTGCGAATGCCAAATATTGGTTCACTTGTACTCTCATCCTTATAATAATTATCCGACATTTTTTCTCTCACCAGCTAAACATTCCATGTGCTTTTTTGTAATTTTTAAAACATTGGTATGCAACAAATTTGGCATCACCTTCAGCATCTTTTTTTGAAGGCACTTTTTCTTTTTTCTCACCAACATACCATTTGTAGACTTTTTTTACAGGAACAATAGGTTCAACTATTTCATACATTCCTTTAAAGGGTAGTACAAGTAAATCCGTCGCGCTTTCACTCGACTCTGGCTCCTTTTTTTCTTCTTTTTCTTCTGGCTTTTTTTTGGTTTCAAAATCAGTCTCACCAGCTTCTTTTAAGAAACGTTCAAACTCCTCACCTAAATGATCAAGCGCATCAGTAACACCCTGACTGAAATGCTTGAGTGTGTCCAATGTCTCTTTTTCTCTGTATTTTCTATAATTATCAATTTGTTCTTGCGTCCATCCGTATGCACGAATAGTACATTCTGTTCTTCCAACATGTATAACACCGCGATGTTCTTTTGGATAGGTATGAACTGATGGTTTTGAGCGAAATTCAAATGTGAACAATAAAACTGAATATACATCTTTTTTGTATGATTTTTCTTTATCAGAATTCATTTCTTTTGGAGGTCTTGCAGCAATTGTTTCAATTTCAATCATGGACGTTTCAAAAGACTGAATAAGAAGCGGGTCGTCCATGTGTTTTTCATGAAACCCTAAGCGTTCTAAATTTTTTAAATATGGTCGAAGCCATTGCATATACATGCGAATTGTTTGATAATGCTGGCGCAAGTAGCCAAGCTGAAATTTTTTCTTGTTTATGAGTTCTGCATAAGTATGTTTTTTCCACTGTAAAAATTGATGTAGTTTTTTTCGAAGTGCCATTAGTACCGTTTCGTTAAAATCACTATCTTTTATAATTTTTTCAATATCTTCTTCACTTTCAACTGGCGCTGCACCAAAAAACAAATCAGGTAATACTGTAAAACCAACCTTTTGTGCCATCCCTATGACAGAACCTGGATTTTGTGAGCCGCCTTCGACCATAGAAACCCAAATATCACGCAATGTCGCTTCGGCATGTTTTCGCGCACTCACTTCTTTTTCTTTGTCATACGAATCAATATAATATCCTAATCGCTCTTCTACTTGGCGAAGCTCACGAACCAGTGCAAAAATGTCTTTGACCAATTTTCCAATAGTTGCCATATAATTAGAAACATTTCCTTGTTGTGCACCCAAACGCTGTTGCATATCACCAAAAACTTGTGATGCTGCACTTGCGGCATGCGTATCGATTATTTTTAGTAAAACAGGCATATCAAAATCATTATGTGCATGCCCCACAATCCAATAATACATATTTTCGACAGTATGACTCTCGGACTCAAAATCAATACGATATCTTCGTGCTGGTTTAGGATATCCAGTATAAACTTTTACGTCTTTTCGAACTTCAATCTGTTCAAAATCTTTAAAACCTGCATCTTCTAAGCGCTGTTTTATATCGCTTTCATGTGTTAATGTTGCTCTCATGGTTTATTGTTTGTGTAGTATGACGATGTTTCCGATGCTACGAACAAGTGTTGCACCTGTTTTTTGGCAAATTTCTTGACAGAGACTCTGTTTATCAAATTCATCAAGGCAATTTTTGAGAAATTTTACTTTTATGAGCTTTCTCTTCTTTAAATGTTTAGACAATTCCTCAACTACTGCAGGAGTAATCGCTTGTTTTCCTATCTGTAAAATGGGTTTTAATGAATGGGACTGCTCGATATACTCCTTTTTTTGCAATGAATTCATAGTGTTATTATGAAAAACGGTATTTATAAAGGTGATGTGTTTTTTAGGTATGTAGGGAAATTGAAAGAAATAAGCAATATTACCTTGATGCCTCATTACGACATGGCGCGATTGTTTGAAAGCTTCTTTCAAACTTGAGGATGAAAATCCGAAAATATGCAGCGCCTCGTCGGCAAGATACGCAACTCCAAATCAGTCGTAATATTGCTAAAAAATAAAAATTCGATTTTTTACACAAACCCGTGTTTTTTGGGTTTGTGGGAAATTTGTTTTTTAAAAAAGAGCACGCAGATTTGGCTCAAGAGTCCCACTTTGAGAATCGTGCAAAAATTTGGCTGCAGATAATCACCAAATTTTCTGATTTTACTGCAAGGTGCTCTTTTTCTTCTTTTTAGAAAAAATCTCGTGTTTGTAATAACGTCGCGAACTCAAGACAGCTATTTATCTTGCAAATTTTTCAGGCTCACGCACAATCTTACAACCACCAGTTGGAAGCTGGCGAATATACTCATCTAAATCACCACCACCAAAAATAGTGCGTAATTGTTTTGCTATTTCACTTGTTTTTGTATCTCCTTGCACAATACGAACAAAGGCAGTAGTATGCTTTTTAATAGAATCTTGGGTTCCGACATGCACACGAAATTGATCATCAACACCTATACAAAAATCCATTTGTACTTGATAATAGGTTGTTTTCCCTCGAATCACAAATGAACCACGGGACAAAGATTCTCCTGCTTGTGCTTGTTTGCTTACTTGTTCAGGCAATACACTAAAGACATCAATACTAGAGAGCTTCATCTGCCATGCACGAGAATAGACAATAGTCAATGTTGCAACTTCTTGACGTACTTGCTCATCAATTTGCTGACTGTCAGCTTTTATTACAAAAAATGGAGAACCAGCCATATCTGTGTGAAAAACAAGATCACCTGTTTGCGTGTGTTTTTTTATGACAATTTCATTTGTTGTTGCATCTCGCCCGCCTATAACAAGCATTCCATTTGAGGCATAAAACCAGCGAAATTTTTCATACCACTCGCGCTTTCGTTTTTTTTCCACAACTTGTTGTATTTGTTCTTTTTGCTGCTCTTTTTTTTCTAATACGCTGAGTTTTTGCTGTGTTTTTGCAAGAATTTTTTGAATACTCTCAATTTTTTTCTTTGATTTCTTCGCTTTTTCAAAATAGATTGATGCGTTTTCATGAACTGACTTTCGCATATCAAGAGTGAATTTCATATCAAAAGAAAAGAAGTAATTGTTTAAAAATTATTGGATTTGACGTCCTTCTTGCTGTGTAAACTCAAACACTGCATTTTTTGCATCTTCATATGTTTCACGAATTGGTTGTATTGCCTGTTGGAGTATTTTTTGCGCATGCTTAAAATCCTCAGTCACAATACGAAAAACATAATTTCCGCCGCCGCCATATGTCACATGCAAATTTTTTGTATCAGAATTCATTGCCTGCGTAACAGCTTCACGAACTTTGAATAATCCATCACCTGCAAAAGAAATAAGTTTTAGTTTTGCAACTATTTCTACTTTTGGCGGTTTAATTCGAGATTTTACAAGCTCTAAAAATAATTTGTGCTTGGCTGGCGAGAGTCCGCTTTTTTTTAAATCATAGATTCCCTGCACATATTCACGGCAAGCCTGATAAATGAATTCATAGTCTTTTGCAATTGCTTCATGCATTTGCGTAATGACTGCTTTCATATCTAATTTTTGTTCTTTGCAAAATAATTCTAATAATTTCTCAACAGATTGTTCTTGCTTAATATGATTACTAAATTGCATTCGTAAACTTTCGCCAACTCGACGAAGCGATACATCAATATGACCGCGCCGTTCATTGTAAGAGAGAACTTTACAAATAATTTGTTTTCCTTCTTTTACATAATCGCGTAAATTTCGAATACGGCCAGGAGAAACTTCCGAGATGTGTAAAATTGCTGAACGATTCCCGTATTGATTCAGTACTACAAAAACAGAATGTGACATAATCTTGGTCACAGTACATAACACAATTTCTCCCTCACTTGGGGAACCTGGTTTTTGATAAATCATAATGATTGTTAGGAAACGATTTCAAGTGTCTTTGCAATCATTTTTACTGTGCTCGCTTGCGGTTTTGCTAAAACTTCGCCACAAACTGTACATGAAACAGTAGTTGCTGCTTTTGTGTAAATAATTTGTTCATTATTACACTTTGGACACTGAACCTTGACAAATTTTGCTTGAGGTTGTTTGATTTTCATTGAATACACCTTATATATCTAGACAAATTCCAGCTTTTTTGCTCGAATTGGGCTTTTTTTTCCAAATGTTTTTTTCGTTTCTTGACACTCAAAGCGAATATCCACTTTTTTTGAACGCTTTTTCCCAGTCATTTTAAACTTATTTACGGGTGGACGTGAACCATATCTGCCTAAATTTCCTGTTCCTTTTCCAAAACCAGTTCGAACTTTTTGAAATTTACCCATGGGTGCTGCAGTTCCGGCCGTACGCTTTTTTGCTTGAACGACTTTTACATCTACATGTTTTCGCAAAAACGGGTTATACCGTCGTATAATTTTTGGAATTTTCATAGGAAAACGGATTTTGGACGCCTTTATAAATATTTCGCACGAAAAGACTCTCCGTAAGTCAAAATGCAAAAAATCTACCCATTACTGGGGCTCAGAAACCGCCTTCTCTTCTTGAATAGGCTCGATTCTCTTTGATTCTAATAAAATAGACGCAAGATCCTTTGGAAGCTCTATTTGTTGATTCTGTGAAAATGGACCATAGGTTTCCATATCAGGCCCGACAAGTTCAGGAATGTCTTCTAGGCATACGTACATTGTGCTCTCATTTGGAGAATTTCCAGATTCTTTACCTTTGGATTGCTCGCTGGTTTGCTCTTTTTCTAGCTCATCGATAGTCTGACCACTTGGGTGGCGTAATTCAAAGATGTTTTCAATTATTGTCGCTCGTTGTTGTGTGCAGATATCAACTAATTGTTGAAAAAAAGAGCGCTCTTGATCCAAAAGATTACTCGTATCTATAACATTTGAGCGCGTTCGGCTCTTACTGAGTGCAAGATGAATTATCTTTTTCTCTCGTCGGTCATACAGCTCTTCAATGAGTTTTTTTGCATTTTTGAGCTGGAGCACCACATCATCATACTGGGACGACCCAAACAAGGAATCTGTTTGCTTTGCCTTATCCAGAGCGACTTTTTTAGATTGTAAATAGAATATGATATCTGCAAAAAATGATTCAGGAAGCTTTTGTAAACTTGCATCTGTTGCTTCTGTTCGAACATAATCGAAAAGCTTCTCATATGTAATATTGGTCTGTTTCGTACTCATTTCCCCCACTGTAATGAAATGGCTTGCATTTATATAAATATATGTTTATGAGAATCCAAAAACAGGTATTTTCACGTTCTCATTCAATAGTTTTAAAAACTTGCTGTTACTCTCCTCAGGATATGTTTACTATATTTCTTTCAAAGGCACAAAAAGCGCATATTCAGGTGTATGAGAAGCTTGTAAGCTCAACCTATGTTAAGCAAATCCGAGCTCTCCTTCGAGCAAATAAAGTTGGCGTTGTATATCAAACAACAAAATTAGGATTTGTTAGTGACCAAAAATATCCACAACTGCATAAAATATCCGAGCATGTCAGTGACCAAGAAATAGATGAAATCAATTCTGCAACAAAACAAGCCGTCTACTCACAATTATATAAAGAATTTGCACCACAAGCACCCAACTATATTGCACGCATTATAGCACCAGAAATTACACACCTTGATGGCTTAAAAGAACTCCTCACACTGCAACTATTTAGTGAACAAGCACATATTTTAATAATCGGAGATCATGGTGCAGACCATGTCCAAATCGTTCGCCAGAGCACACAACTTCATCCACAAGGGCTTTTTTGCCCGGTCAAAGCACTCTACAAAGAAAAACAACAGCTCAAGGCACTCTTGACAAATGCTGATGAGGGAGTTGTTACCATTATTGATTATGAACTTCTCGATGCTCAAGATCGAAAAACAATTGAGCAGACCATTACTCGCCAATATATTCAAAAGGGACCACATCGCCATGATGTGCGAGCGCAATTATTAGGGGTGAGTTCTCCAGTAGGAAAACAATTTGTTGGCTCCATGCTCTCGACACTCAAAAACCAATTGCCAAAACATCGGGAGTTTTTTTCTTTGCAAGTGTGTATTCGACTCAAAACAAAGCATCCAAATTCGTTCGAACCTAAAACAGTCTCAATTGAGCAAAAAGAATTTATTCGAGACTATATTTTATATGCACAAAGTACAATCGTCGACTTTCCTGCACCGCTACAAGAAACGGTGGTTAAGTGGGTTTCCCAATATGATGATTCTCAAAAGATTATTGAAAAGCATCCCCTGCTTGCAAAAACGATTATCTTATTAGCAAAAGGACGCGCACGAACGGAATTGCGAAAAGTGGTGACAAAAAAAGATGTTGAACAAGTTTGTGCACTTTTAGAGACAATTTTTGAATAGGTTGTGTGTTTTTAAAAACTAAATTTTTAACCGAATTTTATTAATTAATGGATTTTGTAAGGAATGAATTTTATTTTTACAAAATAATACGAATGAAAGTAACTCGTCATAATTAAAATCAACAGGTATATTCTTCAAATAATATTGATTATCTATCCGTAGCTGCTTATCTACTTTTAATGTATTATACGCATCAGGCGGAAAAATCTCAAATTCTTTTAAATATCGAATTAATTCAATAGTACAGTCATGAATTTCACACTTAATACCTATTTTCATACATATCGCATATACGGCAAAATATTGCGCATAGTACTTTTTTATGGCTTTCCACATGTTCGAATTTTCAGCATCATCTAAAGAAGAAAGAGTTTCTTGAGCACTTTTAATATATTCATTCGCTAAGTTATTATTTGGGTCAATCAATGCCAGACCTTGTTTTTGCTTTTTACACCAGTTTATAGTAACCATTTAACAACCTGTTCAACACTTGAAACAATTATGTGTTTTTTTTGTATTTCCTGTTTTAACGGTAACTGTATTTCTTTTAAATTATTTACTCTCAAAAAATGTATTTTTTTTCGGTATTTTTTTTCTAATGATGTAATTTCAATTTTTTCTAAGCAAAGTATGTCAATATCCCGGGCTTTTGAAAAATCAATAACCGTTGAACCAAAAAGCAGTAATGGCTGATCAGTTAACTTATGTAAATCAGATATTAATTCTTTTAGAAGGGGATTCTTTGTTTTTTTAATCAAAAATTCTTTTTCGGCAACCGATAAATAATCTATTAGTAATGAAAACTCACTATTTATTTCATACAATGTTAGCCTTCCTTTTTGGCTCATTTTTAAAAAGCCTTCCTGTGCGAAGGCGTTGAGAATATTTCTCACAGTAGTATGGTTCTCACCGACTTGTCTTGAAATATCTTGTAAATGTAAAGCATCGCGTGTGAATAAAAACGGTTCTACATAATTCCATTTTGTCATTTTTTTGACCATATTGTCAAATATGTGACGATATTATATAAATGTTTTTACTCTACGAGATTCTCGTACCTACGAAAAATCAAACGAGTAGCTGTGCAAACCCTTTCAGAGGAGCACTACCTTCTTTAACAAGATTACCATTTTTTAAAACAAAAACATAGTCTGCAATTTGCATTGCTTGCTTAATATTTTGCTCAACGAGAATTATTGTTTTTTCTTTTGCTAATGCTCGTAAGTGTAACTTATCAAAACGAAGAAGAGCTGCTAAGACTCTTTTTTAGTATCCATCAATAGGTAAGAGAAGAACTTTTTTACATAATTGTCTATTTTTATAGACAGGCGTCTAAATTTTTAGACAGTTGAGCTATTGAAGCCCTTCATTATCGAAAATAGTAAATCTAATTGTATCTGGACAAAGTGTCTTAATTCAGGACGACTTTAAGAAGATATAAATAAAAGTTACTCAAAAAATACATAGCAAAAAAAGACTTTCCTGCTCTTCTTGGACCAATTATGACTTTAATAAGATCATTATCTAAGACTAAGTGAGACGCTCTTTCTACATATTTTTCTTGTAATTTGCTATTTTTTTCTCTCTTTTGGAGCAAAAGTATGTCTTTTATTTTGTCTAGCATAATGTATTGTAATGTAAAATAGTTTGAAAAAAATTGCAATATATTACAAATTTAACGCAAAATTTTATATTCCTACATCCAAAATACGTCTCATGAAGGGATTTGTGCTTCATAACTGCTTTATAAGAATCTTCCAGAATAACTTTCCCATTACCCATCAAAACGACTTTGTCAGCAATAGCGGCAAAATCTAAGTCGTGCTCAATCAATACAATAGTCTCTCCTTCATCTCTAAGAGAAACAAGCAAATAAGAAATCTTCTTTCTCATACTGGGTGTAACACCAGCAATCGGTTCATCAAGTAGCAACACTGCATGCGGTTGCAATACAGCGCGTGCTATTTCGACCAATCGCTTTTGCCCATAAGAAAGATCCCTACAAAGCACATCTTTTTTATTGAGTAACCCAATCTTTTTCAGAATGGAAGTAACATCATACTTTTTCACAGAAAAAGAGCGAAAAAAAGAAAAGGGATGCTCAGCCAAAGACAAATTCTCAAAAACAGTCATATTATCAAATAAAGACGCTCGTTGAAAAACACGAGATATCTTACGACCACGTTTATAGGTAAAAGAATGAGACATATCAACATCATCAATACATACTGAGCCTGAATCTTGACGCAAAGAACCAGCAATTATATTGAATAATGTTGTTTTTCCACACCCATTTGGACCAATAAGAGCAGTGATTTTACCTTGAGGAAATCTAAGAGAAATATCTCTATTTGCATGTATTCCTCCAAATCGTTTTGAAATATTTTTTATTGTTATCATTCTAATAACCACTTCCATACTGGTTTTACGATAATTTTAATACCTTTAACCGTAAATGTATCTTCTTGCTTATAAGTTAAAAGTAAACCTTCCTTTAATTTATGTGCAGAACATACTTCAATCAACCCATTGAATTCACGATTTTGATTGTCTGAATTTAAATTATAACATACTTGTATTGCTTGAGTGATTTTAAGACCTTCTTTTACTACAAAATCACATTCATGTATCTTATGAAAATAATAAATATCTTCAGTATGTTTTCTTAAATGCAAAAAGACAATATTTTCTAGAAATCTTCCTACGTCAGCAGACGTTCTAAACGAAACTTGATTAGCCAGTCCCGTATCAATAACATATATTTTTTTATCGTTTCGAGATTGTTTTTTTAAGGAATAATCGAATTTATGAACAACAAAAACTACGTATGCTTGTTCTAATGCGTCAATTATGTCAATAACAGTATTAACGGAAACGGTTCCTAACATTCTTGCAATCTGAGTAAATGATAGAGGTTTTGCGATATTACTTAATAAAAATACCATAATTTCTCTGACTATTTTTTCTTCCCGTATGTTTCTTCGTATAATGACATCTTTGTAGATTATATCATCAACAAGGTTCTTTAAAATGCGTACATCTCTTTTTAAAACATACTCAGGCATTCCCCCATGTTGCACATACAACTCAAATTGTGCTAACGATGGTTTTTTATTTGAAACAGAACAAAACTCCCTAAAACTAAATGGAAATAATTCATGTTTAATATTGCGTCCGGTAAGTCTAGTACCAAGCTCTTTACTCATAAGCGTGGCATTAGAACCAGTAATAAAAACATCTTTTCCTGCATCCAATAATTGACGAACGTATATTTCCCAACCGGTCACATTTTGAACCTCATCGAAAAAATAAATCTCGGACTGATTTTCTTGTGTGAAAATCAAATCAAGTTTTGTAAAATCTTCTGCCTGAAAAGAAGTTAGATTAATATCCTCAAAAAGTATGTAATTAACTTCTTTTCCTTCGAGGTGTTGTTTAAGTAATGTTGACTTTCCACACCTTCGCACACCCGTAATAATATATGCGAATTTTTTAAGAGGTTTTACATAAAAATCTCGCTTAACTCCTAAATCTTCATTCATAAGCTTTTTCTGCTTTCGAAATATATTACGCAAAGTTTCACTTGGTATCATGGTAGTTATACAGTAAGGACTTATTTATATATTTATGCATCATATTTAACAAAATCGTGCACTGTGATGAATGATTAGACTATTGTACCAATTATGTTGCAAAAACGTCTCTTTGTCTTAATAACGTTTGCTACCGCCGTAACGTTTCTTAATTGAAGCGTTATTGTTCATTGTAACAATTTTAAACAGAAAAAAGAAAATTAGTTTTTACGCATCCGTTTGTTTCGGCGTATTTCCTTTTAAAATTTTGAAATTTGTAAGTAAAAAACTTGAGAAAGAAATGAGAAAACTGCGTGAGCTCACCTCCAGCCACGCAGATTCTAGATTAGTCTTTGCTGGGCTAAAGCCCACTTGTTCTTTTGGATGTAATTTTTAACTACTTCCGAACTCACGTTTCCAACACTACGAAATATACCACATCCCGAAGGGTGATGCTTCAACACGAATCAGCTTTAACAGAAAATTGTTTTCTTATAGAGTTCAAGGTAATAGCGGAAGGTACGACAAAAAAACAATCGGAATTTTACAAAAATATGAGAAACCAGTTAGATCGTGCGTCATTTTTGACGAAGTCAAAATTACACAAGTGAAAAATCTATGTAGAGAATTCAAAATCGCTGCTCAATTCTACAAAGTGGAAAAAATTAATTAATAATTATCCGACACAGCAGTGCGGGCAAGAAACAAATAAATGAACATGATCGTCCATTATTTTGTGCGTAAACAGATCTATGCTATGACGTTCACATATCCATTTTACTGCTTCATGCATCAGCTCACGCTGATGCTCCTGTCTAAAGACAGGATTTCTATATTTTGGCAACAATACAACACGATACCAATTTTGCCCAACTTTGTGTCAAAAACTTTTTAGATTAGAGTTTTCACCATTCATTTGCTTTAGTCTCCACGCAACATCTAGTTGCATGCAAGGCACGGTGTTCTGTGCCTTTTTATTTTTTTACAAAAAATAAAGAAAACCCTAAAGGGTTTCTCCACCCGACATCCCGCTAAAGCGCGCTAAAGACCGGATGTATCGTGGAACCTAAAATATAATAATGAAATAAAAAACCTATTATCAGAGAAATGAGAAGTGAAAAACCAATTGCTGGGATTATCGACACATGTTTTGATACAGCAAAAAACGCATAACCTGCAATTGCAATCATTCCCCCATGTGCAAAATGAACAATTTTATTGGTTGAATACACTATAGAAAACCCATAGGCAATAAGCGCATAAATTCCTGCCGCAATGAGTGAATTGAGTATTATTTGTACAAATGCCATGGACTACAAACATTTTAGGAAATGTCATTTATAAATATTCACACATACTCAAAATGTCTGCGACCAATCTTTCTGGTTCGCATACCAACTCAATTCCATTTTTCAATTATTTCTACTGCTAATTGTTCATATGCCCGGCACATTTTCTTAAAATCACGAGCAACATATACAGGAGATATTTGACCTACATACCAAGCCTCTTTACTCACTAATAATTGAACACGCTCTCGCTCTACAATTTTTTTTGTGGTCGCTGCAAAATCGTCATTTGAACATCTTCCACAGCAAAGCTGCGCTAAGTCATTGAGTGAAATACCAAACCCATGTGGTTGAGGTAAGCCTTGCGTTCGCCAAAGCTCATATATTGGCATTCTGTTTTTATGAGCAGACTCATATGCGCACATTAATAGCTTCATATCCGGAGAAAACGGCGAAGTAAAAATCATCTCCAATTCACCTCAACCTCGTCTGTTCGAAGATACGGGTCAATAAATGCTTTTTCTACAGGAGTTTGATGACCTGCTTGATACATTAATAACCCCAAATGCGCAATCATTGCCGCATTATCTACATTGTATTGATTTTCCAGAGCAAATGATTTAGCACCTCGTGGTTCACACATTTGTTGCATCATCTCTTGTAAGCGTGTATTACAGGCAACACCACCACCAAGCACAATTTCATTTTTTTGACAATGAGCAAGCGCCCGCTCACTTACTTCAGTTAGCATAGCAAAAATTGTTTCTTGTATAGAATAGCATAAATCTTCAAGAGGATACTTTCCCGAATCCCATTTTTGCTTGACATTTGTTAGCAACCCACCAAAACTCACATCCATTCCTTTCACTACATAGGGAAGTGCAATATATGTTTTTGACTTTTGTGCTAATTGTGCAATTTTAGGACCGCCAGGAAATCCTAACCCAACGTGGCGAGCAAAACTATCAAGAAAATTTCCTATGCCAATGTCAAGCGTTTCTCCAAAAATACGATACCGGCCTTGTACGTACGCAATTATTTGTGTGTTTGCACCACTTGCATACACTAAAATTGGATCTTTGGCTTTTGTTAACAATCGACCTATTTCTAAGTGGGCAATGCAATGATTCACGCCGACTAATGGTTTATTGTGCAATAACGCCAATGATTTTGCAACACCTGCGCCAACGCGAAGCATGTGACCAATGCCTGGCGATTGTGAGAAGGAAATAATATCAACTTGATCTATTGTCACATTTGCTTGTTTGAGCGCATCTTGTAAAATCGTATCACAAATTTGCACATGGTGTTCTGCAACTTGCACAGGAATCATCCCGCCATCTTGTGTCACAAATGCTTTTTTACAATTACTTTTGATTTTCTTTCCGTCAATGACTGCTACACCAAAAGTATGTGCTGTTGACTCAATACCTAAACAAATCATAGGCACAGTAAATCATAACCCATATAAAAAGATTCGCTAGAAATGTAAAACCCTACTTCTTCCTTCCGCGCGTCATTTCAACTCGGCAGATGTCTCCTTGTTTATCGATATAATACAAGAATCCTGACTCCTTTTTCAAACCAACTTGTTTGACTTTTTGAGAACCTTTCACACGCGTTGCACCACGCGCCATACTCGAGCGAGAAATGTCTCCATCTTTGTCAATGAAGTAGAGAAAACCGGACTCCCTGACAATGCCAGTCTGTTTGACTTTTTGAGACATGGTATATTTACAAATAAATGAGTTTAAATAGTTTTTGCTTTACTCGACGAGAAATCACACAAACAACCAAATCGGCAAAAAGACGGAACCGACGAGCAACATATATACAAACGCAATCAAAAAAGCGGGCAAAAATGGGATTCCTATTTTTACTTGCATTGTTGAAATTGATGTCTTTTTGAGTGTGTCAATTTGTTCTTGTGTAACCCCTAAATCCTTAGGTGAGCAAAGGCGTGTGTGCGTGAATGAGATTCCGTTTTCTTTGAGAATATGCGCCAGTTTTTCCTGTTCCATCGTTTTTGCATGTTCACTCCCCTTTTTTAGAATATCATAAGCTTGCGAGAGTGTTTTTGCTTGAAAAAAGCGTTTTCGTGCATCAGCATATTTTTCATTTTCTTGCCACATCTGCCAGCGTATTGAAATTTGTTTACTAATCGATTGATTGTGCAGGAGTATTTGCTGATATATACGGTGCATTTCGTATTCGCATTGCTCTTGTGCTTTTTTGAGAAATGCCGCTTTTCGCTTCTTTTTTACTTTTGAAAACCACTTTGGAAAAAACTGAGGTAAATCAAATGTTCTATACCACGAGAGCACACTATCGTAGATAAATTCTTGTAAAAACCATTGTTTTTGTAGTGCTAATACTCTTTGTTCGAGTGTTTTTGGTGCTTGTTGCTCTTGTTTGAGCCAGACATCTTTTTGAATCCACTCGCCCGGTGTGAGTTTATCAATTGTCCATGTTTGTATCATACAAGATGATTCGACACTTTTTGCAAACAAGACGATAAAATATCCCACAAGTATACTGAGCGCAATGGAGATGAGCGCAATTGATGGTGCTACAAATAAATCAGAATTTGTGCCTTGCGCCCAAAAGACAAACACTGCACTGGCTAAAAAAAAACCATAGATGCCATATCGTATACGTGAATATGCTTTCCAATTTTTTGCAAAATCAGGGATGAACAGTCTATATTTTATTATGGCAAGAACAAAAGACCACAAAATTGCATATATCGCCCCGAACAAAAAGATGTTTAAGACAAACATCGGCATAAATAAAATCCCTTGCTCAACAAGTGCCTGTGGCAAAAGTTGTTCTATGCCAAAAAACCACGATTGTAAAGAAAATAATTCATACGTTGGCAAAGCGCCACCAATGGCGGCAAGCATTTTGACATCTCCTCCGCCCCATTGACCAGTCATGTACAACAAATAGCCAAAAAAATAGAATACGAGTGCACCCGCAACCCCTGCAAAAAAAATAAACCAATCTTGCATAAGGATGGCAAAAATGAGACGCACACCAATAACAGCGTAAAAAAGACCATACGTTATGTAATCTGCAACTTCGCGTTTTTGTAAGTCCGTAATACTCCCTATAAGAAGAGCAATAAAGCACAATGCAACAAGTATTTCAAACATAAAAGAAAAAAGAGAAACTCGTATATAAAAAGTTATTCAACGAGAACGCCATTGACTACGCCAAACTGACCCGGTCTTGATGTTATTTTTACAGTACCTGCAGACGTTTTTACAATAGTTCCTTTGTTTATAATATTTCGAACTTCATAGTTTTTGTTTGCTTGGTTTGTAATTACCGACTCGATTTGCGCTTTCACGACTGTTTTCTTTTTTGTATCAGTAACATAAATTGTTTTTGCACTTAAGAGTTTAAATTTCGTATTTCCACCAATAGTGCGAACAGAACGTTTTTTATCAACATCAACTTTTGGTAGCAGAGCATCATTTACTCTTGCATATTGACGTGCTTTTCTATACATTCGTTTGCGTCCACCGGATGCTTTTCTCAAACTCTGTGTTCGATCATTTGCCATGGAAATCGAAAATCGCGACCCATTTATAAAGATTACCATATTTGAATTTAACAGAAACATAACCTTTTTAAAGCACCCATGAATTCGTGATATATCGTTACGAGGTAACGGGGGATTTTATCATGGAAACGTCACGACCATTAGATGCTCTCAACGCAGCACGAAATAAGCGCGTAATTGTTGAGCTCAAAAACGGAAAACAACTAATTGGAACACTTAAAGCTTTTGATATTCATATCAATGTATCATTGGACGACGCTGAAGAAAGAGAAAACGGCGAAGTAAAACGAAAAATCGGATCCACATTCATTCGAGGCGATACGATTATTTTAATAACGATAGCATAGGCACGAAACCATGAGTAAAGGAACTGCATCACAGGGTAAGCACGGACGAAGCAAAAATCACATTATTTGTCGACGTTGCGGTGCTCATGCAATGCATAAAACAACAGGTATTTGTGCATCATGTGGTTTTGGTCGCTCTGCAAAGATGCGATCATATGCCTGGCAAAAGTAAATACTATCTGACAAGTCTTTTCACAACCGAAAATCTTTCAATTTTTTCTTCAATTATTTTTTAAAAAGACTCTCCATTCTAAACCTATGGCATTATATGAGATTCGAACACTCTATTCAGCAATAAAAACCTATACATTTGTTTTTGGCCTCGGGGTAGCATCAGGAATGTACTTAGGATACCAAGTATTTCACCCGAAAGAGTTTCGCCTTGAAACTCCACCTAAAAAAATCCAGAAATCAAATAAAGACCAAGTACTTTACTATTTGCATGAACGAGAAGCTGCTCGAACTTATCAAAGAAAAGAACCCATATGCAAATATCCCAAAGATACAAAAAGCATATGAGTTTGCAAAAAAGGCTCACGAGGGGCAAAAAAGAAAAACTGGAGAGGATTTTATTACGCACCCCCTCGAAGTCGTGAGTGTTCTTGTCAAACATAATTATACAAATACAAGTACTATTTGTGCTGCACTTTTGCACGATACCATCGAGGACACGACAAGCACAATTGAGCAAATCGAGCAAGAGTTTAGCTCTAAAGTCTCAAACATTGTCGACGGATTAACAAAAATTGATAAAACACAAATTAGCTTTGAAAAATACAAGGCGGAGAATCTTCGAAAGATTATTCTTGCAAGTGCAAAGGATATTCGTGTCATCATAGTGAAATTTGCAGATAGAATTGCGAATTTACAAACATTGAGTACCTTTCGCATTGAAAAACAAAAAAGAATTGCCCAAGACACACTTACTGTGTATTCACCAATTGCTGAGAAAATGGGTATGTATCATATGAAAGCAGAGTTAGAAGATGCTGCCTTTTTATATTTACACCCGAAATTTTACAATTATATTAAAGAAAACATTGTACACACACATGAACAGCGTGAGCTTAAAACAAATGAACTTATCACAATTTTAAAAGAATTCTTACAAAAGAAAAATATACCCGCGCAAATTCAAGGAAGGGCAAAGCATTATTATTCAATTTATAAAAAAATGATTGAGGAAAATAAACCATTTTCAGCAATTTATGATTTATACGGTATTCGTATCATTGTAGAGCACGAATCAGAATGCTATCAAGTTCATGAATGTCTTCTTGATCTTTGGACACCTGTTGAACATCGATTTAAAGATTATATTAAAAAACCAAAGCCTAATGGATATCAATCACTTCATGAAAATTTTCTTTTTGAAGATAGAATGATTGAAGTGCAAATTCGAACAAGGGAAATGGATTACCTTGCTGAAAATGGTCCTGCAACACATTGGAGATATAAAGGGATTAATAGAGATAAACAATTTGAACGAAAACTCTCCTGGCTTCGACAAATTCTTGACTGGAAAAGACAAAATGCACCACTCAAGCCCGAACTACAAAATATTGATGTTGATATTTTTAAAAATGAAGTAATCGTTATCACACCTAAAGGCGACCCGATTCTTCTTAAAGAAAAATCCACACCTATAGACTTTGCCTACGCTATACACTCTAAAATTGGAGACCATTTAAAATCAGCATATGTCAATGATTCTATTGTTTCACTTTCCCATGAGCTCAAAAGTGGCGACATTGTTCGGATTGAAACAACAAATAAGGCAACGGTTAATTCGTCGTGGCTTTCCATAGTCAAAACCAATCAAGCCGTGTATAAGATACGAAGAGCACTCTCTATAGATGCAGATAAAACGAAGAAAAAGTCCGCACCCGATATATCCAATGTCTATAATACTTTGCAAACATTTCGAAAATTAATAAAATCTAAAAACATAAAACTCTCTAAATGCTGCAATCCAAAAGAGATGGATGCAATTGTTGCATTTTATACAAAAGATAAGAAGAGCATCACAGTCCACAAACTTAATTGCCCCCACCAATACTCGCTCAACCCAAAAAATAAAGTTATCTTGCAAAAAACAGTGCATAAAAAGAAAAGTCAGTATTATCTGGATATTCTTATTGAGGAACGACCCGGTCTGCTTGTCGATGTTTTAAAAAATGTCTTGGAACATAAAATTCACATACACTCCATTACATCAAAAGATGCAAATCAATCAATACTTGTGAGCTTAACAATTTCAAAAACATCAAAAGAACTTATTGAAAGGGCAGCAAAAGAGCTTCGAAAAATGGAAGGTATCGCTGATATTAAAATAAGCGACAAAGAATGATATGTTACCTATCCTCATACACACCAGAGCGCTTATTCGTATTAATAATATATTCAATTTGATGCCTCACATCTTTTGGAGGTGCATCAAGTATTGCCTCGACATTTTGACGAAGTGTCCCAACAGTCGCATAATTTGGCGAATGATATGTTATCGGGAATGTTTGGCCAGTTGGCAATCGAACTACATCTTTTGGCTGTCCGTAGCGGCATCCCATTATAAAGCTTGTTGCAAGGCCAGTCGTTAGTAATCCTAATTTAATGATTGATTTCATGATATAACCTCATAATTTGATGCGCATTGTAGATATGCTGGCGTTCATATTGAGTGGGCTCAGGTGGCTGATATTTATCATAGATTGCTCGCAGCATCGTCTGATCGGTTGTGCCAAAATAAAATCCCGATACAAATGATGTCGTAGCTGCTAAAGAGCGCGATAAAAACATTGAACGAACGGATTTTTTCATCATATCCGAGAATACTCATTCCATCCTTAAAAAATGTGGGTTAAGAAAATTGAAAAATTTTCAATCTTTTTCAAAAGAAACATGTAACACTGGACCTTCTTGTGTTATTTCAATAGCTTTAAGATTTCGAAAAACAAGATCATTGCCTTCTAAATAGTATTGAACTACTGCCGAGTCAAATTCAACACGCTCAATATTTGGAAATTCAAGCTCTTTTGTTGGAAAATCTCCACCGCGAAGAGGATGTGTTCCATTAAAAAGCTTAAAAAAAGCAGTCTTAAAGTCGTGTTCTGGCTTTTGTCTTGGCTTTCTTCCAATCATAAGTGTTTTTGCTTCGTGTCGCATAAATGTAATAGTTGGAATCTAATTTAAAAAGGTATTCATTACACTGTGAGTTTCACACATAATATTTATAAATCAAGAACACATTGTCTAATTGTGATACATAACGCATGAGTATAGAAATTATTCTCCTCATACTATTAGTGCTTCTTTCCGGTTTTTTTTCAGGAATTGAAGCCGCATTTTTCTCAGTTTCAAAATTAGATATAAAGAGACTTGTACGAAAAAAAGTACGATATGCAAAGACACTACAAAAACTCAAAGAAGATACGCACCGTTTTATCATAACTGTTCTCATCGGAAATAATCTTGTCAATATCGGGGCAACAGCACTTGCAACAAAAATTGCACTCGATATGTTCGGATCTCCAGGAATTGCAATTTCCACGGGTGTCATGACACTTGTCGTTTTGATCGGGGGAGAAATTATCCCAAAATCGTTTTGCGCATATTACTCCAG
This sequence comes from Candidatus Woesearchaeota archaeon, assembly GCA_047603125.1. Classification (GTDB taxonomy): domain Archaea; phylum Nanobdellota; class Nanobdellia; order Woesearchaeales; family DATGWN01; genus JBLKOU01. The sequence goes on from JBLKOU010000003.1 coordinate 46,246, forward strand.
ACGTGTCGCTCTTTTTACGGCACCAATTATTGACACTCTTGCAAAAGTTCTTTTTCCAATCATTAGTTTTTTTGATTTTGTTACGCGAGGATTCTTATACCTTCTTGGTGTAAAAAAAACAACCAAGCAAACCATTACAGAAGAAGCAATAAAAGAACTTGCACAAATTAGCGTACAAGACGGCGGTATCAATAAAAATGAGCACGAACTCATCTCAAATGTCTTTGAATTTGATGAAACGATTATTCGTGAAATTATGACTCCTAAAGAAACCAGCGAAATTGTTTCCATTAATACGCCACTTGAAAAAGTACTTGAGCTCATGAATAAAACAGGCTTTTCACGAATACCTGTTTATGAAAAAAATAGAGATACTATTGTGGGTGTAATTCATATAAAAGCAATTGTTGATTCCCTTGTAAATAAAAAGGAGGCAAACCTTCGAGGGCTGATGAGTGAACCATATTTTGTTCCAGACCAAAAAAAAATTAAAACCCTTCTTTCTAACTTTCGAAAAAGACAAACACATATGGCAATTGTCGTTAATGAATATGGTTCTTTTGTTGGTATTATTACCATTGAAGATGTTCTTGAAGAATTAGTCGGAGAAATTGATGATGAAACAGACAGAGACCAACACGAACCAATAGTACAAATAAGTGAAGGCGTCTATAAGGTTCTTGGAGATTGTGAGATTGAACTTCTCAATGAACAATTACACACACGTCTGGAAAACGATATTACTTTTAATACTATTAGTGGGCTCATACTCAATAAACTAGGCCGCATTCCAAAACCACAAGAAAAAATAGATATAAACTCTCTTCGTATCATTGTTACCAAAGCAACATCTTCACAAATAATGGAATTGCGTGTGCATAAAAAGGGAATAAGAAAATCTAAGAATATAAGTCAATAAATAAACTTGCCCAAAGCATTCCCTCATCACATTGATACAGTGTTCGTTTATAGGGGTTTTTTCCATCAAAAACTTCTAAAAATGTTTTATGTGTTGAAACTTGATCGGCAATGTTTTTCAAATATGTTTTTGCCAATTTCGGATCATAGTCTTTTACAACTTGAATATAGCAGAGCCCTAAATGAATCCAATTTGTTGTTTGTTCATAATCGCTTGCTAAAAAAGAAAATATATTTTTCGAACCACCTTTTTCCCCCACATACTTTAAAGGAAGTGGATCATCTAATTTTCTTGCACGTATTTTTTTTTGTAGAGTCATCCACCGTGTTCTTTCTTGCACCATACCAACATAAAAAGGAAAAACCTGAGCATCTGAACAAAATTGTGTGCTTTTCGTTAAATCATTTCTATAATACGTGCCAGTCCAGAATTCTTTTTCAAAGGCTTCTTTTGAAATATATTTTGTTACTGTAAATTGCAATTTTCTCATATGCTCAATTGCAAAATAAGCCATCGCATTATCATAGCTTGCACTTTTTCTTTTATAGTGATCTCGCATACCTGAAAATGAACGTTTTTTTGTCACTAATCCATCTTCTATAAATGCCTCAAACACCCCTACTTGTTCTTGTAAAAAATCTCGATATGTTTCTACAAGTTGCTTATCGTCAAGAACAGACAAGCTGTAAAATAAAAACGCAAACGAATCTATAGCCGTAGTAAAATAATCAACGCAGCGTCCATCTTTTGTAATACTGGTTGTTATCTTTTTTTCTTTTTTGTAGGAACGTAAGGCAAAGTGCAATGTCTCTCTCACTTGTGAGCGATATCCTTGGTTTAGGAGTGCTTGAGCACAAATACCAAAATCTCGAATGTAAAACTCTTGAAAATGACCCAGTGATGTCTGAAAATAATGACCATTAAAACACTGCTCCACAATCTGGCGACAAATCTGTATTGGATCCCCGCTAAATTGAGTGAAGGGTTTTTTTCTTCTCTTAAACATTCGCCATCCTGATTCGAGATACGGGTGCATATAGACTCTTTTAGCAAAAATGTTTATAAAAGTAGTCGTTTTTTGAATCACTAAACCCTTGTCGTATAGTCTGGATAGTACAAGGCCCTCCTATGGCATACATTGCGAAGTAAGGCTTAGACCCGGGTTCGAATCCCGGCGAGGGTATTTTACTAAGGGATTCGAACATCTGCGTAATCAAAGATTACTTGACTTTCTCGTTACACTCGAAAGAATCCCGGCGAGGGTATTTTACTAAGGGATTCGAACATCTGCGTAATCAAAGATTACTTGACTTTCTCGTTACACTCGAAAGAATCCCGGCGAGGGTATTTTACTAAGGGATTCGAACATCTGCGTAATCAACATAGAGAATCTTAAAAAAATAAGAAAAAAAATTAAAAAGTTAAATATTTTGATGCAAAACCACCAATAACCGGAATGTCTTTTTGATTCAAGTTAATAGCGTTAATAAGACCAATTATCCAAAGAATAAACAATCCAACTTGAATTAATAAGGCTATTGGTACAACGAGAATTAACCCTAACCCGAATGTCACTATTCCAATAATTGTTGATAATATTGAAATAACGAATCCTGCAATAAACGAAATAATCAAAAGATTTAACGCTTGTTTTACATGAAACTTTGTCTTTGTGTTTTGTGCTTTTTTATCGACAAAATACCAAATTATCCCAACAAGTATATAGGATAAGGCACTGACGACTTTGTCATTTTGACCCATGTTTTTTCCCCCTTGCTTCATATGTTCGAAGCAAAACCATACCGTCTAATATGGATAATCCTTTATAACTATTTTGGTTATATGGGCGTCATCCAATATTCTTCAAAAAGAGCACGCAGATTTTGCTCAAGAGTCCCACTTTGAGAATCGTGCGAAAATTCGTCTGCAACTTTTCGGATTTTCATCCTCAAGTTTGAAAGAGGCTTTCAAACAATCACCGAATTTTCTGATCTTGCTGCAAGGTGCTCTTCTTTATTCTTTTTTGTATAAAGCCAGTTGTGCATCAAATCAATGCCAAAACTCCGTTAATAATAAACTGAATACCAACGACAAGAACGAGTAACCCCATAATCTGATCAATTATCTTTCTCCCGTTTTTCCCAATAAATTTGAGAACAATAGAAGAATTGCTTAAAATTAAAAATGAAACATAACAAACTGCCATAATTGCACTTATAAGCGTCAACATTTGTAAAACACCTGTTGCTTGCGCCATTAAAACTATTGTTGCTGTCATTGCTCCAGGACCTGAAAGCATGGGAATTGCTAAAGGAATAAGTGAGAGATCTTGAAGATTTCTAGGCTTATGAGCATGCTTTCGCTCATCATCCGCATTTGTCAACATCATAAATGCAATACGTATGATTAAAAGACCCCCTGCAATTCTAAAAGCCTCAATAGTAATTGAAAAAAAAGAAAGTATGAGATTTCCTGCCATACTAAAGACAATAAGAACACACGCTGCTGTTATTGCTGCATTTTTTGCAATATGGCGTTTTTGGGCAGGTGTTGCGCTTTTTGCAAGTGTTAAAAATATTGAAGACGTACTAAATGGGTTCATAATAGTAAACAAAGAAGAAAAACAAAGACCAAAAAAAGCAAGTAGTTCAATCATAGGTGGTTTTCAGGATTTAGCCTTTTTAAACATTTTTGATTTCGGGAGTATTTGGAAGAAAAGACTGAGCACTACTGCACCCTCACATTAAATGACATAAACTATGAATTTATACAAATAGTATTGTAACAATATCTACTTATAATCAAAACGTCCACAAGCAAGCACACACACATAGGTTGATAGTTCTCGAGGTTTTGAAAACATTCTTGGGTGAACACATTTTGGAAAATCAAATTCAGTATGAAAGCCTCGCAGTTCATGCTGATTATTTGCAATCAGACCTAAACGATTTTGATTTCTATATGCAAAAAATGTTGCAGGAATTTCTGATGAAGTATCATGAGATACATAACCAATTGCAAGCCACTTATTTGCAACAAGTAATGTCCCTTTTCTGTGAGGGAAAAATCTTCGTGTATCGAGTATCGAGAAAACGTCTTGTACTTGACTCAAATTGAGAGGAAATGATTGATCGTTGAGTGCTGATTCTAAAACATCAGTTAAACTGGTCTGTATAAGTTCATATTTGCGATGAAAAAGCGGACTATACGCACTTGTTACTATTCGCTTTGCTTTCTCCAATGGCGCTGTTTGTACTGATTTTTGTGATCCAAATACCATAAGTAAATGATAAGAGGAAGATGAACTATTTATTTGTTTCTTTTTTTGCAAATAAGTGTATACTGAGTCGACTCGCAATCCTACCGCGTAAATCAATTTTGCAACAATGTTAATAAATGATGACATTTTTCTTATACTATGCTCTCAGAAAAGTACAAAAAACAACTTGAACACCAAGGATATAGTATTGTTGGAGATCATAGTGCGGTAAAAACATGCGGTTGGACAAAAAGCATGATCCGAGGACACGGCGGATGCTATAAACTCACTTTTTATGGAATTATGAGTCATCAGTGCATGCAAATGTCAACAAGTCTGAGTTGTGCAAATAGATGTACATTTTGTTGGCGAGGATATAAGGCGCCAGTTTCTAAAGGATGGAAATGGAAAACAGATGATCCAGTATTTATTGTAAATGAAAGCAAAAAAGCACATCATAAACAACTCACCGGCTTTGGTGGCTCACAGAGTGCAAGAAAAGCTCTTTACAAGGGCTCAAAAACAATTAAGCATGTCGCACTCTCACTTACAGGAGAACCATTACAATATCCTCGCATGAATGAATCTATTGATGAATTTCACAGACAAGGAATTTCAACATTTTTAGTTACGAATGCACAATTCCCTGAAGAACTTGAGCAATTAAAACCCGTCACACAATTATATTTAAGTATTGATGCGCCAAATGAACAACTTCTTAAAATTGTCGACGTCCCGTTATTTTCAGATTTCTGGCAACGACAACAAGCTTGTCTTGATATTCTTGCAAAAAAACCATCACGAACAACCATACGCCTTACTATCATAAAAGGCATTAATGATACTGATTTACCAGGATACGCTTCTCTGATTAACCGCGGAGATCCCGATTTTATAGAAGTAAAAGGCTATATGCACATTGGTGAATCCCAGCTTCGACTAGAACGAAAACACATGCCCATGCATGAAGAAGTTGTTGCGTTTTCTCAAGCACTTGAAAAATATCTTCCTGAATACGAACTTGTAACTGAGCATGTTCCGTCCAGTGTCGTATTATTTGCAAAAAAACGCTTCAAAAAAAATGGTGAGTGGTATACTTGGATTGATTTTGATAAATTTTTTACACTTGCACAAGAATCAACACCACCAAACGCTGATGACTATATTCGAAAAACACCAAAGGTTGGCTTTAGTGGAAAAACAACACAGGACTATTTTCAAACAGTGATTAAACGAAAAGAATTACAAAAGAAAAAAAACTAGTGGTTCTTAGCATACGCAAGTAAATTATCTCGAAGTGTTTTTGAATAATTAGCAACGCCATTATGAACTGTTATAGCAGCATATAATCTTTTATCTGGCATAGAAGAAATGGTTACATATCTTGGAGATTGTTCCAGTTTTTTATGCTCAAGTTGTAGCTGTGTGACGTTCATACTTTCTATTTTATACGATTGTCTACTTGTTGTGTCTAACCAAAGACCTGGATATGGATTTTGACGTTTGTGCTTCAAAAAGGAGCCTACTAATTTTACAACATCATCTACCGAAGTTCCACCTTCAAATTCAATGCAATTATCACCACTTGGCTTCATGTAGGTGTGAAAAAAAGGGCTCTTTATAAAGCTTTCGCAGCGTTACTACTTTTCAGGGACTTTTTATTCGTAAAACTCTAATTTATCATCTGTTAAAATCCCTTTTTTTAGCGCAACCGGACGCCACGTATCTTCCACAAGTGAAGCATCTAGCCAAGCTGCAAGCTCACGAGGATTGCCAATTGTTGCTGACAACCCAATAATTTGTGCTTTTGGTAATTGTGTTTTTAAAATCGTTAAAACAATCTCTAATGTCGGGCCACGCATGGAGTCATGGAGTTGGTGAATTTCATCTACAACAATACAGCCCACATCATGTATCCAAGGTGTATGATGGCGTAAAAGCGAGTCTAATTTTTCGCTCGTTGTTATTATCAAATCATACTGCTCTAAATACGAATCTGTCGCATCAACGTCCCCTATTGATCGCGCTATTGCAAAATCATACGTTTTTTTAAAAGAATGATACTTCTCATTGGCAAGAGCTTTTAGAGGAACAATGTAGATTGCCTTCTTCTTTTTGCCAAAAATTGCATCTAAAAATGCCAATTCTCCAACAAACGTCTTTCCAGATGCCGTTGGCGTGCAAATAAGAAGGTTCTCTCCTGCAAATAACCCTGCATCTACTGCCTTTTGCTGACTAGGTCGAAGAGTATCATGCACTAAGAATGGCCGTATATGTGTGGGAATCTCCATATTTAGTGTGAAACATGTATCATTTATAAGTGCATAGTTTTTTAAATTGAAAAAACCAGTATTCTTGTGTGATTGAAGATAAAGATATTTCAAGTAGAGAAGAACGAATTATCGAAAAAGAAGCTACAATTCAATCTGATCGCTTCGGTCTTATGGGACTTCGCGTGATCTCTATAGCTTTTTGCGTAGTCGCACTTCTTCGAATTCTTATGATTGGTTTGGAATTATTTGGTCTTTTACTTGCCGGTGCAGGAGTTTTATTTTATTTACTCGCACACCATGTATCTCGACGGGAAGAGCCAACACAAGAAGAACGAGATTTTGAAAAACGTGCACAAAAAATGCACATCTTTGCTTCTATATTAAATGGATTTCGCGAAGATAAAACCGAAAAAGAGTTTATTGCAAAAAAGAAAAAGAAATCATTTTTTCAGCAGAATTGAATCTCGGCTGTAAACTCATTATTCATCTAAACAGAAAATCAGCGATAGGGAGTGTCCGGAAAAGAAGAAAAATTGCAGGCACTTCGCGGCAAAAAAGACAGCTGTCGCGAAATCCGAAAAGTTGCAAAGAAATCCAAATGCTTTTTCGTGTCATTTGAGACATACTCAAGCATAGGCTTTATCCAATAGTTGTTTTTCAAAAAAGAGCACGCAGACTTGGCTCAAGAGTCCCACTTTGAGAAGTATGCGAAAATTCGCTTGTATGAAGCAGCGAATTTTCTGACTTTATTGCAAGGTGCTCTTTTTTCTTATTTTTTTGATGAAGCCCAAGTGATAAGAACTTTTAAAAAGATTGCCTCTTGAACTCTTTGTATGTTAGAAGCATATGAAAAATTACAAAAAAGTGAAGAGTTTGAAAAAACAGATTTGACAGGTTTTGAACTCGTACATTGTTTTTGCATGAAATCACCTCAAATTCAACATCCACCATGGCAATTTGGCTATTATCATTTAGATAAACAACAAATGATTGAGTTTCACGTCCATGATTCAAAGATTGAAATCATGCATAATTCTGAATTGCTCAAAGATCCAAATACGCAACTTCTTGCACTCTCCCTTGACGGTGTTTTGTCTCAGCAAGAGATTGAAGAAAAAACAATTGCATTTCTCGAAAAGACATATACCCACGCACACACACAAACAAAAATACTGCTCTTACAAAATATTGCTGAATTTGGAATTGTGTGGAATGTGACGTATATATTAATCACTTGGCAAACAGTTAATGTCAAGTTTGATGCAAAGACGGGTGAAGTAAAGGCGCACGCAATCCAAAATTTACTTGATACAAAACAGGGGAATTAGCGAAATATCAACTTTTTAGAGGTACGGTTTTGGCAACCCTCGAGAAAGAAGAAAATTATAAACACGTGGGCGCGTATCTTCTAAAGCAAACATCATTTTTCTATACTGTAAAGCGAGTGTACTGCGTTTCGCATAAAATCGCATTGTATCTACGATAGTCCCACCAGGCAATGGTCTTGCGAAAACACGTGTTCGCATTCGCTCCCATTTTCTTCGATCTTTCGGATAGCTTTCTTCTAAAACCGAAGTAGAAAAAACAGGCTCAATACCCTTGTAAGAACTTCTCTCAAAACATCCTTCTAAAGACATAGGTATGATTTCTCTTCAACGTATATAAATATTTCGTCAATTAAATTTTCTCAAAAATATCTTCGCAACTGAAAACCATAGCTTCAAACAGTTACTTTGCATCTTATGAGATTTTATAAATCAAAATTACCAAAGTTATACTATGACATATACAGCAAAAATGGGGTGCAAAGAGATGACAAAGACAAAAGGATTAACTGATTTTATTGATGATGATTGCGAGTCATGACCATCTAATTTTTTCTAATTCTCCACGGACGCTTAATTCATTTGAAGCGCCCAAAAGAGAAAATACTTTACTTCTTAATGCGCGTGTTTTTTGTGGACTGTAAATATGCGAAATAATATTATCACAAATAGTATCTGCAAGCATTGCTTTTTGTTTTGAAGTCAATAATTTGAGAGGAGGGTCTAATTCAAGGGCTTTCATTTCTCGTAAAATAAGAAAGCTTGCGCTTGGACCTACAAGTTTTTCTAAATAAACAACAAGTGGATGACTACTCATAGGAAAAAACAGAACGCGCCAAATGCTTGAGTAAATCCGACTCTGCGACAATACCAACAAGTCGTTGTTTTTGTAAAATAGGAACTTTTTTTATTTTCTTTGCGATAATAAGATGCGCGATTTGAACATCGGTTTGAGTTATATCGCCACAAATTACTGGAGAAGTCATCACTTGTGATATTTTGGTTGTTGTGGGTAAACCCTTGACAACAACCCTATCGACTAAATCTCGCTCACTAAAGACGCCTAATACATGTTTGTTTTTATCAATAATGACTACCGTACTTGTCTTTTGCTTTTTGAGAATTTTACATGCCCCAAGAACCGTTATATTTGCAGAACATGTTGCCACCTTTGTGCGCATCACTTCACGTACATTCATCGCCATATTCGTATTTGAGAATGCTGTGATTAAAAAGTTTGTGTTAGAAAAATTTTAGACAGAAGTAAAATTATGTGAAAATCTGTGTTTTTTTCACATTTAGAATTCACTTTTTCTATGTTTAAAAGCATATTTTTCTCATTGAGTACCTAATGGCGAATTCCAATTATAATGCGGCGATCTTCGAACAGCGGTTCATCTTGCGAATTTCTCCGGTGCGCAACTCCTCGAAATTCTGATTCTGCGCCAAGGCATTATAACTTGTTATTATCGTTAACTAGAAAAGAGAAAAAGAAAAGAAAAAAATCCTTAGAATCTAAGGATAAATTGTTTCTCGAGCACCAAACATAACTTGAGGAGTTTGCAAATTCAGAGTCATTGCAGCTCCTGTTTTTGGTACAAAGCTTACTCGAAGTGGTGCTGCTTCTTGGATTGCTTCAGGCAATAAGAAGCAAAGCTCTAATACATCCCCTTGTTGAAGGTATGCATCGTCTCCACCATCAGCAGTGCCACCTTTTGTAAAGATGGAACCATAGACGCCATCAAGTTCAGTTACGTTTGTACAATTCGCTGTTTGATTATAGTTTAAGCTTAATCGTGACGAAAATGTATCAACTTGTAAGAGAGCGTCTGCCAATCGAATTGGCTCACTTCCTGCTGCGAGTCGCACTTTAAAGAACGAATGATTATATGTTCTATTACTTGCGTTGTTGTTTGTGTCTACCACGTACATTTGAATTGGCACAATCGTTGTTGAAACCTGTGAACGTGTTTGAGAACCAGTCTCAAGTGCTTTTGATTGAAGACTACTTGATGTTTGAATCAATACTCCTGCTGCAACTGCTGCAACTAAGATCATTGAAATAAACAAAATTAGTGTTCCAATTCCTGCTTCTGCTTTTTTCTGTTTCATTTTGTATCACCTAAGGGAATAAGTACACCGTTTGAGACGTCATCACAGATGGTGCAGTCATACTCGCACTTGTAATGGATCCTGTTCGTGGAATGAATGTAATTTCAACAGTTTCGTCTTCGCTTACAGCTCGTGGAGCAGCAAAACAAACTGAGACGACATCGCCTGAAACCAAATATCCTTCCAGATTATTTGTACCTGTCAATAAGTAGTCAACCGTAAATTCTGATTGAGAAGAGATACTACTCAACTCATCACAACTACCTACTCCACCATATGTTAATGATGATGCGTTTTGCGAATTTACAACAAATTCGAAAACACCGTCTTCTAGTTTAATAACGCCGCTGCCCGGGACTAATTTCATCTCAACAGCAAACTGTTCAATATTGTTGTCTGAAGATGCATCCTGTGCATAGACTGTTAAAAACTGAACAGATGTTGCTACCTGATCTTTTGACTGCGATGCTGTGGCAAGTGCTTTTGTTTGCAAACTATTTGCTGTTTGAATCAATACACCTGCTGCAATCGCCGCCACAAGAATCATTGCTATAAATAGAACCAATGTTCCTATGCCTGCTTCGGCACGTTTATGCAGTTTTAACATTTCTATATTCACCTCATACCTAGCATTTTAAATATGCTCTAGGGTATTTTTCACACTACTAGTATTTAAATGTTTTCACTGATTTAAGCTACCTTTTTAAATAAACTGACCGAAAATGTATA
>JBLKOU010000045.1:0-8956 GCA_047603125.1 Candidatus Woesearchaeota archaeon
TATTTTGACCAGTGTCTCACAGCACACGCACTTCCGACCTCCTTATTTAATTTAAGAAAACCACTCCTTCTTTGAAAACTAATTTGAGGAACTGTACTATGAGAAACATCGAACTAGAGAGAACTCCCGTTTTAGAAAGTGGTAAACGCCGCCGGCCGGATTTGAACCGACAATTCCTAAGGAACTCGCTTTCGAGGCGAGCGCAATACCGGGTTATGCGACGACGGCATAAGTTTACATGACGGCGGCGCGACCGAAGATGTGTAACATCTGCGCGTATGCGACGACGGCATAAAACACAAGAAAACCATTTCCCTTTTTAAAAGTTGCTCACAAAGCAACAGTCAAAAACACAACCGTCCACCAACTAACAAAGGAAATGAGCATGCTCACAACGATAAGTCGTTGCAGACGAGCAGGTAAAGTAGCATACAAGTATTGGCGCTCAATTAAGCGAGGACTAATATAAAACGATAAGAATGCGCCATTTATCACAAGAAGCAAAAGCAATAGTGATTTCAAACCAAACAAACCATCCCACTGCTCCATCGCAAGCATGAACAGCCACATCACAACAACAATAATTGTCCCTAACCAAATCAGTGGCTTTGTAACAAAGTGCGCCTGAATTGTCGTTTGTGTCCATTTGGCAGAATTTCTCCCAAGAAAACCAAGTGTGTCAATAACAGTTACCGCACCTAGGGCTATTATAATGCCAACGATGTGAAAAAAATATAGCCAGTCTATCATGAATAGCACTAGGTCGTTTCTCTTTATAAAAAGAGAGGGTACTAAAAAATAGCATATCACTGACATTCAAATACATTTATAAATTAAAATCGCAAACACATACATAAAATGATGACTTGGATACTTATAGGGGCACTAATTATCTTTGTGCTATTTGTATGGATGCTTTACAACGGGCTCATTCGACTCAAAAATCAAGTTGATAATGCCTGGGCACAAATTGATGTGCAACTCAAACGCCGATATGACTTAATTCCAAACTTAATTGAAGCAGTCAAAGGCTACATGAAACATGAAAAAGGCGTGTTAGAAAGTGTAACAAAAGCCAGAACATCACTCATGCAAGCTGACACTGTTGGAAAAAAGGCACAGGCTGATAATATGCTTGCAGGAACATTAAAATCACTGTTTGCCGTTGCTGAAAATTATCCACAGCTCAAAGCAAATGAAAACTTTTTGCAATTGCAAGAAGAACTTGCAGGAACAGAAAATAAAATTGCTTATGCGCGACAACACTATAATGATATGGTGATGTCTTTTAATACAAGAATCGAACTTTTTCCAAATAACTTGTTTGCTCGATTTTTGAGTTTTACAAAACGCGAGTCCTTTAAAACAGAAGGAGCTCAACGAGAAAATATCAAAGTCTCGTTTTAGAAAACTATGAGCGAGCGATTAAATTTTCACGAAGAAGTTCGAAAAAATAAATTTATGTCCATCGTCTTGATGGTACTCTTTTTTTTCATTCTCATTGGTCTTGGATGGATTATTGGTTTTATTTACAGTGATATGATTGTTATTCCATCTATCTTTGGAATTCTCGCACTTATTTATAGTCTTATTATGTACAAAGCAGGTACATCCGTTGTTATTAAATTATCGGGTGCAAGGCCTGTGACAAAACAAGAATACCCGCATTATTTTCATACGATTGAAGGTTTAGCACTTGCTGCCGGTATTCCACAACCAAAAGCATATGTTATTGATGATCCGTCCCTAAATGCGTTTGCCGCAGGGACTGATCCAAAAAAAGCTATTGTTGCAGTAACAACTGGTCTATTAAAAAAAGCAAATAGAGAACAATTAGAAGGTGTTTTGGCACATGAAGTTGCCCATATTCGAAATTATGATGTTCGACTCATGCTTGTTGCAACAATTTTTGTTGGAATTATTACACTCATCTCAGAAGTAGCAATTCGTATGCTTATTTTTGGTGGTGGTCGAAATCGTGGCGGCGGGAAAGGTGGTCATCCGATTATGATTATTATTGGTGTTATTTTTATCATTCTTGCACCTATTTTTGCATACTTAGTAAAACTTGCTGTCAGTCGAAAACGAGAATTTGTTGCAGATGCAGATGGTGCTCGTCTGACTCGATATCCTGAGGGACTTGCAAGTGCGCTTGAGTTAATTAAACAAGATGCAGAAAAACCTACAAAATTCAATAAAGGGATGGAGCACATGTATTTTTCCAATCCTGTAAAAAAAGGTTTTTGGAAGAATTTGTTTTCTACACACCCAGATACGGACGAGCGGATTAAGCGATTACGGAGTATGTGATTTTTTTTCGGTTTTTTTGAGCGAAGGTATTTAAAGTACCTACGCCACTTCTATTTTCATGAATAAGGCCATGAAAACAAATGGAGATAAAAATACTACCAAAAATGGCTCAGCGAACAGACTTAAAATTCTCAATTATTTGTTTGCTTATACAACTTTTTTTATAGGTTTGATATTTGGATTCATTCACTTTCTTAACGATAGGATCGCAACACCTAATATTGAAAATGTCATAATAACTACATCATTAATCATAGTAATTTTCATCCTGATTGCATACTGGCTCTTTATCATATTTGCACTAATGATTGAATTTATGAATATCTTTTATAATAGCGAAAACAGTAAATTGGGTTCTCAGTCTATCTTCGAACTAATTCTATATTTAATCCCAAGCTTTGCAGCGATTGCATGCATCATAATACTTTCTGGCATTTTTTATATCTTAGGCAATCTAATAATAGCCATCATTATAGTAATGCTCTTCTTATTTCTTATTATTTTGAATTCCATTCTCTTGCCAAAAATCTTAAGATTTGTTAAAAAAGAAATGCCAATAATTTTGGTAGCATTCTCAATAATAATAATAATAATGCTTATACTATTTCTCATATTTTTACAAGCACCTTCACTTCTGTCAACATCCGAAATAATCACAGAACAGAATTTCTACTATGAAAGTGAAACTATACGAGGAGTTATCGAATCCAGAGGATTTTTTGGCATTCTTCCGACTTCTTATAACATAACTTTCAACAACGGAGAGTCTATTGAAACTAATCATCTTGGAAATATAATAACGTTTATGATACCTCTACCCAAGTATAATATCACTAATGCAACCATAAAAGTGGAATATTACGTAGAATATGGCCAGTTTTTTCTAAGCAAACAAACAATCACCAAACCCATCGCAATCTTTCCAACAGACAGCTAGTTTCCAACCCAAAACCCCCATCCCTGACAAAAACATTTATAAATCGTTCGCGTTTCTCGTAGTAAAGAGGGAATTTCAATGGCAAAAGTACGAAAATTTGTTGCATATAGACGGTTAGAACGACCATACACACGAAAATCACGATACAGAGAAAAATCATTTATCAGAGGAAACCCCCAAACACGAATTATTCGACATAATATGGGAAATCCACAAGGATCATTTGATTATGTGCTCAAGCTTCGAGTAAACGACACATTACAAATTCGTGACCGAGCATTAGAAGCATGTCGTCTTATTTTAAACAGACACCTTGAGAAAAAAATCGGAAAAGAACTCTTTTATTTACGATTAAAAGTATACCCACATCATCACTTACGTGAAAATCCACTTGCATCCGGTGCAGGAGCGGATCGATTGAGTACGGGTATGAAAAACTCTTTTGGAAAGGTTATTGATATTGCAGCCCAAGTACATGCAGGAAAAGACTTGTTTGAACTCCATATCGGAAAAGAAAAACTCTTACAAGCAAAGACTATTCTAGCACTTGCAAAATCAAAAGTACCTTGCGGGATCCACATTACTGTAGAACCTCGCGCTTAATTTTTTTCTTCTTTAACCATGGACCAGCCTCTTACATCTAAGCAAAAGCACGAACTCAAACGTTTTGTTAGACAATTGGCTGATCAAAAAGGTAACCATACTGAGCTTGTAAGTGTTTATGTTCCGCAAGGATATGATTTAACCAAAGTTATCTCACACCTCCAGCAAGAACAAGGAACCGCGACAAATATCAAATCAACGGCAACACGAAAAAATGTTATAGATGCGCTGGAAAAAATGATTCAGCACCTCAAACTCATTGAAAAAACACCTGAGAACGGACTTGCCGTCTTTTCCGGAGATATTTCAGATAGGGAAGGACAGAGTAATGTCAAAGTCTTTTCTGTTGAACCACCAGTTGCGCTTAATATTCGAATTTATCGCTGTGATAAACAGTTTGTAACAGAACCCTTAGAAGAGATGCTTGCCTTTGACAATGTCTATGGACTTGTCGTTATTGACAGACGGGATGGCTGTATTGCAACGCTCAAAGGGACAAGAATACAAGTGCTTTTGAAAACACATTCCGAAGTTCCTGGAAAAACACGTGCGGGTGGACAATCAGCACCACGATTCGCCAGACTTCGAGAAGGCGCAACAAAGGATCATTATAAAAAAGTTGCACAATACATGACAGACACACTCCTTCCTATTAAAGAACTCAAAGGTATTCTTGTTGGAGGTCCAGGAGTAACAGTCAATGACTTTGTTAATAAAGAATACATCACCGGCGACTTGCAAAGAAAAATCATTGCAATTAAAGATCTCAGTTATACTGATGAATTTGGATTAAAAGAATTAGTGGATAAAAGCCAAGATGTCTTAGCAAGCGAAGCACTTGCAATTGAAAAAAAAGCCATGGGCGATTTTTTTAAGTTTTTAGCAACTGATGATACTAAAGTAACATATGGATTAGAGCAAGTAAAAAAAGCACTCTCCATGGGCGCAGTTGATAAGCTCCTTGTCTCAGAAAGTCTGGGCGAGCATGCAATTGATGAGCTAGAAGAAGAATGCGAACAATATAAAGCTGAATGTATCATTGTCTCCACACAAACACAGGAAGGAGAACAATTACGCGATATTGGAAAGATTGCAGCCATACTTCGATTTCAAGTTTCATGAAACTCACCAGTCAACTGATTTTGCAGGCGCTTGTCGCCATAGATCCAAAGGCCAGTAGGCTCACATGCCAAATTACATACTCAGGCAAGTTTAAAGGATGCAATGCAAATGTCAAACTCTTGCAACACCCACTTTTTCCAAAAATCACTTTTCACCTTTCTAAGCAGTTTTTAGAAGTAAGCGAAACTATTCAAATTGGTCTTGTGCAACATTTATACGCACGACTCAAAAAAATTCAAACGACGACATTACAGATGCAAATGTATGAAACCTTTACAAAAAAACTGGGGGAATTTGCACCCCTCGTCCATAACGAACCTGAACTTGTCGCGTCTTTTACAAAAATGAATCAACTCTATTTTCAAGGACTGCTTGAGCAGCCAAACCTCAAATTTGGCCAGATAACAAAACGACGGGCTGGAAGCTATGAGTATGAAACAGACACAATTACCATCTCATCAACACTCAAAGATCGGCCCGATTTAATCGACTTTGTTATGTATCATGAAATGCTTCATAAAAAGCATAAGTATTATACAAAAAATAATCGAAACTACCATCATCATCGTGCCTTTCGGGAGGAAGAGCGCAAATATCCACAATTTGAGCAATTGGACAAGGAACTTGCACGACACATGCATAGGAGAAAAAAATGTACACAATCAAACATTTGGCACAAGATTTTCAGGTTATAGAACATATTCGTCCACTTAAAGAAGGTTCGACGTATCAACTCTGTAAACTCACCAAAACAGATATGCCTACAATTGATGCGATTTTACGCATTGCAAAGCAGCTTAATATTAAAGAGTCAGACATTCAATTTGGCGGGATTAAAGATAGAAAAGCAGTGACGACACAATACATTACACTCCCGCACTTTGTCACACCAAAACGATTCTCTCATGAAAAAATACAACTCGAGCATATCGGCAATACACAAGAGCGCATGCACAGTAAATGCATCATCGAGAATGAATTTATTATACGCATTCGAAATGTACAAAAAGACCAAATCACTAAGAAAAAAACGATTATAAACACTTTTGGCACACAGCGATTCTCTAAAAATAATGTTGAAGTTGCCATTGCTCTGCTGCAAAGAAACTTTCGCCAAGCAACACACCTTATTTTTTCAAATCAAAACCAAAATCGCTTTGAAAAGAAAGCTCGAGAACGCTTAGAGAAAGAACCAACAAATTATATTCAAGCACTCAAAGAATTACCACAAACACAACTCAAACTCTACATCAGCGCATATCAGAGTTTTATCTGGAATCATATTGTACAAACACTTGTCAAAGAAAAAAAACCACTTCCTGATTTTCTCCCACTCATCGGGTTTGACATTGAACAAGACTCCATATTTGAAACATATATACAACCTATTTTAGAAAGGGACCGTATTGATACCCGACAATTTATCTTTCGCGAAATACCCTACTTAACAGCAGAAACAATTTTACGAAAAACACAAGTCCCACTCAATGATTTTGCAATACTTCAAGAACATGATGATGGCATTACGGTGACTTTCAAACTCCCACGCGGATCATATGCAACGGAGGCAATTGACCAATTACTAAAAAAATAAAGAAAAGAAAAAAAACAAATCAGACATCTATAATGCGAGTGTCTTACTTGCTTTAAACTTCAAAGCTTTTTTCGAAGGAATCTTGATTTTTGCTCCAGTTTGTGGGTTTACACCATTTCGTGCTTTTGTTTTTACAACTCGAAATGTTCCAAAGCCTACCAATGAAACTCCGTCTTTTTTTGCTCCCTTTACTACATTTGCTACTACAGCATTTAATGCAGCTTCGGAATCTGTCTTTGTTAAGCCTGTATCTTTTGCGATTGCTTCTACAAGTTCTGCTTTATTCATAATATATCACCTCTGTGGTTATACTGTTTTTTTGGTAAAACCTGTTTATAAAACTTTGTATTTTTACCAGTATTTATGCGCGAATCAGCCCTCAAATATCAAGATTTGTTACTAAATTGGCATTTTCGATGATAAATTTTCGGCGTTGCTCGACTGCCTCGCCCATTAAAATAGTGAAAAGCTTATCTGCAAGCACAGCATCTTCTATGATAATTTTCTTAAGTGAGCGAGTATCAGGGTCCATTGTCGTCTCCCATAATTGATCAGGGTTCATCTCTCCAAGACCTTTATATCGCTGTATACCAATATTTGCATTTCCAAGCTTTTTGAGAATCTCTTCTTTATCTGACTCACGAAGCGCATAGTATTTTTGCTTTGCATGCTTAATTAAGTAAAGAGGCGGTTGTGCAATGTACACATAGCCATTCTCAATAAGCGGTCGTAAATACCGATAAAAGAATGTTAAAATTAATGTGGCAATATGGCTCCCATCTACATCACTATCACACATAATAATAATACGATGATATCGAAGTTTGCTTATGTCAAACTCATCCCCTATTCCACATCCAAGAGCGCTAATAAGTGTGACAATTTCATTTGAGCTAAGAATTTTTACGAGTCGTGCTTTCTCCACATTAAGAATCTTTCCACGTAGTGGCAAAATAGCTTGAAACTCTCTATTTCTTCCTTGCTTTGCAGAACCACCCGCACTATCACCCTCAACGATGTAGAGTTCCGTTTTTTGTGGATCTTTATTTGCACAATCAGCTAATTTTCCCGGTAAACTTCCCGAATCTAATGCACTCTTTCTTCGTGTTAATTCACGCGCCTTTCGTGCAGCTTCTCGTGCGCGAAGTGCCATGACTGATTTTTCAATTATTTTTTTTGCAACAGAAGGATTCTCTTCAAAGTATTGCTCGAGTGTACTTGAAACAATGCTATCCACTAATCCTCGAACAGAAGAGTTTCCTAATTTTGATTTCGTCTGACCTTCAAATTGTGGCTCAGGAATTTTCACTGAAATAACCGCTGTCAATCCTTCTCGAACATCCTCGTTTGATAAGCGCGTTACATCATCTTTAAACGCCTTTTGATCTTTAGCGTATTTATTCATGACTCTAGTGAGTGCTGTTCGAAATCCAACAACATGCGTTCCACCTTCAATCGTATTGATATTATTAACAAAGGAAAACAATGTTTCGCTATAGCCATCATTATATTGAAATGCTGCCTCAACTATAATTGAGTCTTGCTCTTTTTCTAAATAAATCGGATCATGAAGCGATGATTTTGAGTCGTTTAAATATGTGACAAATTCTTTAATTCCACCCTCATAATAAAATTCCATATGCTTTTGTGTGCGTGCATCAGAGAAAATAATGCGTAAGCCCTTATTCAAAAATGCATATTCACGAAACCGTGAACTGAGTGTTTCAAAGTGAAAGTCAACCGTTTCAAAAATCTCATTATCCGGTCGAAAAGTAATAATCGTTCCTGTTTTTGATGAATCACCAACAATTTGAATATCACCTTGTGGATGCCCTCGACTATATGACTGCATATATTTTTTTCCGTCTCTATGAATTTCTGCACTAAATTGATCAGTGAGCGCGTTTACTACAGATATACCAACCCCGTGTAAACCACCAGAAACTTTGTATGTATTTTTATCAAACTTTCCACCCGCATGAAGCTTTGTTAAAACAACTTGCAATGTGGACATATTATATTTGGTATGATGTTCAACAGGAATCCCCCGTCCATCATCTTCAATTCGAATTGTGCCATTTTGAAGAATGGAGACTGTAATTGTGGTACAAAATCCAGCCAATGCCTCGTCAACTGAATTATCCATTACTTCATAAACGAGATGGTGCAAACCACGAACATCCGTGCTCCCAATATACATCCCTGGACGCTTTCGAACTGCTTCTAAACCCTCTAAAACAGTGATATTTTCAGAACTATAGTTTTTTTGTTCACTCATACAAAAACGACACTATTGGTATATATAAACCTTTTGGTCTTTTAGATATTGCTTCATCCAATAAATGTTTTTCAAAGAAGAGCACGCAGATTTGGCTCAAGAGTCCCGCTTT
>JBLKOU010000046.1:0-8884 GCA_047603125.1 Candidatus Woesearchaeota archaeon
AATACATACTTGGAAATTACAAGGGAAAAATATCTTTCAAAATCTAAGAATGGTAAAGACCTGACTTTTTACGTACTCACATGCAAAACCTTTATATGTAGCTACTTTTTCCTCTCTTTTATGATTCAAAAACAATATCAAGATCCAAAGAGTTTGCAAAAGCAGTTTTCTCAGGCAAAACCATTTGCTCACATTGCACTTGCACGTTTTTTTGAAGAGCAAACGCTTCTTGAAGTTTTACAAGCACTCTCAAATGAGGAGTTTGCACATAAAGATAGTGATTTATTTGATTTTTATCAAACAAACGACTTAAAATATACGCAAAATTCCATTCTCAAAAATTTTATAGAAACGCTTTACTCAAAAGAATTTCTCTCATACATCGAAGAGCTCACAGGATTCTCCTTAGGTGATACTGTTGATATTGCTGGAACACTCTATCAAGATACAAATTACCTGCTCTGCCATGATGATCAGTTAGAAGGGAGAAAAATCGCATTTCTTATATATTTAAGTGATATGGAGCAGGGCGAAGGAGGAGAATTAAATTTATATGATCACAAGGACGGCACTCCTCAAAAAATACAAAAAAAGATTATCCCAAAATTCAATACATTTGCGCTTTTTGAAGTCACGCCCACATCCTTTCACAGTGTACAAGAAGTCGTTGTTGATAAACAGCGCGTAGCAATCGGAGGTTGGTATCATGAACGTTAATCCAGTATATTTACAAGCAAAAACAATTGCCCAAATTCAAGCACAATCAAAGGAAAATGCGCTCATACCAAACATTAAATTAGCTGATTTTTTTCAAGATGATGCGGTGAAAAAACAATTTTTACAAGCCACGTTTTTTGAATTCACTGACCTCTTGCATGGTCAGTATGCATTTGCAAAAGTAACACTGGATTGTCAAAACGCATTAGGGGAATTTTTAGAAAAAGTGCTTTCTGTTAAAGTTACATCCTTAGACTGTGCGGTGTACAAATTAAAACCAGGTTCGTATTCGTTATTAGTAGATGATGCAAAGCCGCAAACGGGTGTTGATATCATTTTTGATTTTACTGAAAGCTTTGACTCGCGTGCGCGCGCAGAACTTGTGTATCAAACACCAAAAGATCTCATTGACATACCTGCCCATAATGGCGTGACACTTGTGTGGAAAAAAGATGCGCGTTGGTTTTTCAAATACATGAATCATTATGGCAAAGAAAGAATCATTGGTATTGCAAGCATTACAAATGTCTAATTGCTGCTTTGTGTGCTTGTTTTCTCTGAGAGATTTTTTGCAAAATTTTCTCAATATCATTCCATACTTGATTAATAGTTTTCTCTCCATTAACAATAAAGAGTTTGTGCTGTTTTCCGTAGTATGAAATAAGTGGTTCAGTTTGTTTATGGTAAACTTTGATGCGATTTGTCACAACATCTCGCGCATCATCTTTTCTTTGAAATAATGTTCCGCCGTGTACATCGACAAATTTTTGTGCAGCCTCTTTTCCAATAAAACTATGTTGCTTATTATCTAATTCAACCATGTATCGATTGCTTACACGATCAATGATTGTTTTATCTTGAATTTGTATGTCGATAACTGCATCAATATGATAAAAAGAATCCAGAAGTTTTGCTTGTTTTACGGACCGAGGAAAGCCATCAAAAAGAAGGTTTGTCTGCGTTTGCCCCAAATGTTCATGAACCATGTGCATGACAAGATCATCATCGAGCATATCGCCATGCTCAGTTATTTTTTTTGCTTGCATGCCAAACTTCGTTCGCTTTTTTACTTCTTCGCGAATCATATCTCCTGGAGAAACATGGTATAAATCAAAAGAATGGACAATGTGCTCAGCTTGCGTTCCTTTTCCACATCCAGGAGCCCCTATTAAAATGATATTCATAGCTATGAACAGTCGTTGGGGTATATAAATCTTTATTACGACTTGAGCAAGATAACAGAATCAATTTGGGCAATTTGATCAGAATCAATGGTTTGTTTTCGAAAGAGTCCTGTAGATACGACAATGGAGATGAGTTTCTTTTTCTCATAGGTGACCCCTTTGACTGTTCCTAGTGTTTTTCCCGTTTCAGTTACCACTTTTCGCCCGATGAGTTTGTCAAATGGCGTTATATTTAAAAAAACGGCCTCCATTCCAATAGTTTCTATGTAGGCAAGCCCGATAAAGAGATCTGGCTGAAAGAGCCCCATGTCCAGTGTAATACCTGTAATTTCTTTATTTTTTGAGTCAATATGGAGTTTCGTGATTGTTCCCACTATTGCGCCTGCAGGATCAATTGCTTCTTTTCCTAAAATATCATCACTTGTTATTTCCATTCTCAGTCTCGCTTTGTAAGAGTATATTTTCGTTTGCTACTTTAATTTTTTCTTTTTCAATGTCAATTGGTTTTTGAAAGATTCCTTGTTTTACAACAAGATGTGTGAATGTATTTGCATTTGAAACGCGAATTAAGTCAACTACTTTTCCCATCTTTTTTCCTTGTGGCCCAATAACCTGTTTGTTTAAGAGTTCACTAATTGGATCAATTGAGAGAAAAATAGCATCTTCGGTTACCTTTTCAATTAACGACCATTCTATGATGAGGCGACGAACGCCAATGACAACAAGTGCAGTAATGGTGTTTTCATTAAATTGTATATCATTGACTCTTCCAATTGTTGCTCCTTTTTTTGAGAGCACCTTTTTATGCAAGTATTTTTGTACATATGAAGGGTTCGCTTCTTTTTTTCCTATACTAAAGTCTTTTTTCATATTCTTACCATCCAAAAACTGATCGTAACCAGCTAAATAATGAGAGCAATTGCATTCCAGCAATAGCAAGCAATGTAAATTTTATTGTTTGTCCTAAAAATGCATACAGGTACATTTTTTTTAAATTGTATCGAAAAACTCCTAAGATTACCATAAATGGCGGTGAAGGAAGGGGGAGTACATTAAAGAGAAAAATCGCTAGCACACCGTGTCGATTTAATCGACCTTTAAGCGCATAGAATTTTTTTGGTGTGATGACTTTCTTTGCAATTTCGCCAAAATGAGACCCGACCAAATAATTAATATAAAAAGCAGTCATAAGTGACCCAACAAAAATGATAACGAGTAAAACAGGATTCATCTTTGAGAGAAAACTCACAAAAATAACCTCCAGAGGTAAAAAGACAAAAAACAATCCACCAAAAAAGGCTGTGTAGAGTGATCCCAGAGCAGTCATTTGTGTAATATTGAGTTGTACATGACTAATAATACTATAAATCCAGATGAGTCCATTAATTTGCGCATCTCGCAAGAAGAAAAGTGTGAGAAAAATACCTAATAGAATCCCGAGTGCAACTGCACCCCGAAAAACAAATAATCGTTTATAGGCAAGATTATACGCGTAGATTTGCTCATTCATACAGATTTATTGGCGTCATGATTTATAAATGTTGTAATTTTTTTGGGAAAAATGATTTAAACAGGGTTCTCTTCGCCCCATTTATGGTTGGGAATCAACAACGCGAATTACCCGTATATCGATATCAGTTTTCTCCAGGTACGGGTTTTGCTGATCCTCGTATTGTGTATACATATGGAAATAATGCGTTTGGTCCTCTTGTTTTGCGTAATGGCGCAGAGATTCCTCATAGCACTTATGGGGTGGCGCACCAGGATACGTTTTTTGAGCGTCTTGGCCTTGAGAGAAAAAAGAGTATTTGCTCCATTGTTGAGTCGTTGGTTGCTCCAGAAAAAATCCTTCAACTGCATCGCTATAATGCATTTATGAATGGCGCAAATACAATGCGCGTTAGGCGCGAAAAGAAAAGTTAATATAGGAGCATCTATTCCTTTTTTGTATGCGAATCGAATCTGACGTGAAATTTGATTTTGATGATGTTCTTATTCGACCAAAGCGAAGTACGCTTGAGAGTCGAAAAGAAGTTGAACTGCAACGTACATTTACGTTCATGCATAGTGGAAAAACATGGACGGGTATTCCAATCATTGCTGCAAATATGGAGGCAAGTGGAACATTTGAGATTGCAAAGGTGTTTGCAGAGCATAAAATGCTCACAGCCTTGCATAAATTTTATACGGTGGAACAACTTGAAGATTTTTTTCAGTCCTTTAAGAATCCGAATTATATTATTTTCACAACGGGTATTCGCGACTTAGATTTTGAAAAACTCGAAGAAATAAAAAAGCGAGGTTTGGAAAAACAATTTTCTTTTATTTGCCTTGATGTTCCAAACGCATATTTAGAACGTGTTGTGGGAAAATTGCGACAATTACGTTCAATGTTTCCTAAACACACAATTATTTGTGGCAATGTTGTGACAAATGAAATGACCGAAGAGCTCTTACTCAATGGCGCAGACATTGTCAAAGTTGGTATTGGTTCGGGCGGTGCATGTTTAACGCGCATAAAAGCTGGCGTTGGGTATCCGCAACTCAGTGCAATTATTGAAACTGCTGACGCAGCACATGGTTTATCTAGAAAACGCGAAGGTTTGGGTAATGGTCTTATTTGTGCAGATGGAGGAACAGTAAACCCTGCCTGCATTGCAAAAGCAATTTGTGCAGGTGCTGATTTTGTGATGGTTGGAACACAGCTTGCAGGATACGAACAATCCGGTGGTGAGCTTGTAGAAGAGAATGGAACACGTTACAAAATGCATTATGGTTCAAGTTCAGATGCGATTATAAAAAAATATTATGGAAAAATTGCTTCACACAGAGCAAGCGAGGGTCGTGTCTCAAAAGTTCCATTTAAAGGAGATATTTCTTTGTGGATTCAGGATGTCTGCGGTTCATTAAAGAGCACAGGAACATATATTGGTGCACGAGAGCTCAAAGAATTTTCCAAGAGAACAACTTTCATTCAGGTGAATCGCACCATCAACACAGCGTTTGCAAAGTTTGATCACTCATGATTCTTGTCAAACCATTTTTTTGATTTTTTTACTAAGTGTTCTCCAATTTCTCCCCATTGCAAATAGTTTGAAAAGTCATTTGGTTCTATAAATACTCGTTGCCAACACTCCCCATAATCAGGATCGGGCGTCATTTCTTCTAGCCGAACAAGGCATGCAAATCGTAATTGGTATACTATTTCTCCTGTGTCCATATTCTCTGCCTTTTGTATACCGATAAATTTTTTATCAAGTACGACTGCAGTAATTTCTTCATCCAGTTCTCGTGTTAATGTATCAAGAGGATCTTCATCTCTTTCTACAGTTCCTCCAGGCATACAAATATCTCCATTTGGTTTTTTTCCTATAATGAGTTTTCCATCTTCAGTATAGCAAAATCCGTATGCTTGTGTGATTGGGGAGAATTGTGTATAGTCATCTGTGTCTAATAAAGAAAAACGATAGTTGACTCCTTTGTATTTTCTCTTGTTAGAAAAAATGACTTGTGTGTCATTCATCATTTATTATCCTCGCTTAATTTTTTGTATAGTGGTTTAAAACAAGCATTTGCAATATCTATTGCATCGCTTACTTCAGATATAGCGGGCTCATAGCCATAATAATTTATATTATGACGCAACATACGCAAATTTTTTATTGTTTGCAAGGGTCGTTTTGTTTGTACATCAAGTTTAATTAATTCATCAATAACTTCTATATGATTAGTCTGATGTATACCCATTCTAACAAAAATGACATCACCTAGCATTCGAAAACACTCGTAAATGTTGCTTGCAATAGTGGAGGCAGAGTCTTGTGTTAATTTTAGTGAAAGCGTAAACTTCATTTTTTTATGTGCAGCTTCAAGTATCGATTGTGCATTTTTAAAATCAGGTTTTTTTATTCGAGTCACGGCTTCACCTCTAAAAAACCATCGAGAAGTATTCCATTTGCAATATTATTAAATAAATTTATGTTTATGTTTTTACGACTAAACACATGAACATTAACAGGTATATTTTTTCTATATCCCAATTGTGAAATAACGCCCAATTGATATATTTCTAGACCTTTATCATCAATTACTTCAACAGCGATGTCAATATCGCTAGAGGAAATATCGTCACCTTTTCTATAGCTTCCAAAAAGGATAATAGATTTTGCGTGAGGAATTTGTTCATAAATCAGCGATATACTATTTGTTTGGTAAATATTTTGCAAATTATATGCAATTTTTCTTGAAAAATTATAGCTGTGATTTGGTTTGCACGTAATTTTCCAAATTCTTCCTATGATTTCAATTGTAAGAAAACCTTCTTGGGCTAATTGTTTTACTACTTTACTTGCTGTTTGTTTGTGTATTTTTAGTTCTAATGCTAAATCGCTTATACTAAATGATTTATCGGGGTATGCAAAATAAAAATAAAGAATTTTCCAATAGGCTTCATTTTCAACAAGATTTTCAAAGACAATTTCCCTTCGCATAAGAGAGTGGTTCTTTAAAGAACTATATAAATGTTTCGAAGAACCATATGGTTCTCATTTGAACCACTAGTCATTATTTCCAAAGAAATCGATACGTTGGTCTTGCTCCAAGCACCAATGAGACTACTAAAAACCATGCCCAATGTGTTTGGATAACCCATTGTGTAAATGCTGGCCAGATTGCAATAATAAAGAGTGTAAAAAAGACTGCGCTCCATTTTGTTAAAGCAACATCAGCGACATCGAGATTTTTCATTTTTTGTTGGAATGTCATAGTGTTATCATCGTGGTTAGTATCTATAAATTTTTTGCTAAAATAGTTAGCGGCAAAAAAAAAGCATAACTCCTTGGCGTAAAATCAAAAATCAGAGTGATTGATGCAGCTCTGATTTTGCAAACTTGACAACTGTCGAGAAATCGCCGAGTTATGCGAAATTAATGCCATCGACTAAAAAGGTTATTTCCCTACAAATCTTTATATAATATGATTATTTTCAACTTTTATATGATGGGAAACTTATTTTATCGAGTTGGATCAAGAGAGGAAATAGAACACAGACTGTCTGATCGTAATAGACTTGAAGTTTATTTAGGTCTTGCCCGCTATGATGTTCTTATCCGTTTTGACCCAGACAAGCAATTTGCAGGCATTATTTTTGAAGATTCACTGCAAAAAAGCCACCCTATTAGGTCTGCAGCTCCGATTGGCTTTGATTCAAAAGTACCAGCTTACTTTGCAGTTCATCGCTTTAGTGGAAAAATACGCCTTCCATCAAAGTTACAAACACAACCGTACACGCCCGGTCTTTCTCAGCAACAATTAGAAGAGCGAGTCGGTTGTGAGTATACCTCGTTTACTTTAGAAAACGAGACGCTTCGTGTTTTGTTATCTTCTGATTCGACTCATCCTGGTGCTTATGTACTTGAGGGTGTGGATGCTTCTGGTAAAAAAGTATTTTCTCAAAAGGGCTTTGCTGAAGAATTTCGTGTCCCCTTGCATGATGGAACATTTTTGCCAGGTTTTTTTGAGTCTATTCAAGTCAGTACAATACCAAGTCTTAGTCATGATATGTGTAATGGATTGTACAAAAGGCCATTTTCTGACATTTAAGAAATATTTTTATAGTATATGTCGTTTCTTTGATTATGAACCTCGCACAAAGAGCTTTCTCCATTCTCTCTTATAGACCCGTTTCTTTTGAATCTTTGCCTGTGGCGTTTTCTCTTAATCATGGTGGGAAAACCTATTGTGCAACAACTCGAAAACATCCTGAATCTTTAACAGGTGGGATTATCATGGGGGAAGGATACCATCACTGGAGCTTCTCACCAATAAATCAAGAAAATCCTGCTCCTATTTTCAAACATCGAAGGAAAGATAAATTTATTCTGGATGCGTCTTGTTCTCTTGCTCCCTATAAAAAGAGTCTTTCTCGTGTTTGTTTTGCAACGCTTGTCGGCCGTCAAATTCCTATTTTTGTTGGATTTGAAAAAGCAAACGGTGTTTTAGAATATGAACATTTAGAATCACAAAAATACCACATGCTTGTAAATGGAGAAAAAGTATTTACTTGCTATCCGGAAGAGTATAGAAAACCTCATATGGATGGAACATTTGACCCGGGATTAGAACAACTCCTCACACTTCGTTTTCGCCACATTTCTCAAGAGGTACTTCATGAAAAAAATAATCATCGTAGGCGATAGTGCTATGGGCAAAACAACATTTGCAAAGCGTTTGTCAAAAAAGCTTGGTATTCGTGTCTATTCCACCGATGATGTGTTTTATGTGAAAAAATACACAAAAAAAAGAAGCGAGAACGCAATTTTGAAAAAAATAAACGAGATTGTGGCTAAAGATTCATTCATACTGGAAGGCTCAACGCGCCGTATTTTACGTCTCGGTTTAGAACCGGCTGATGTGATTTTTTATTTTCGCTCTACCTCTTTACTTCGCCAGTATTATTTATTGTTTACGCGAAAAGATTCTTCTCAAAATTTGTTTTCATTGCTTTCTTTATCCAAATATTTATTTTGCAAACATTTTGGTATTTTAGGTACGCAAAAAGTTTCCTATGAATCGTTATTAAAGCCTTATAGGAAAAAAGTCATCACTTTTACTAATTTCTCGCAGGTTGATGAGTATTTGAAGAAAATGGTTAACAACAATAAAAAATTATAAAGCCTTGGCTAAAAATCAGAATTTCGAGGAGTTGTTCGCCCGAGAAATTCGCAAGATGAACCGCCGTTCCAAAATTGTCGCATTATGTAAAAATTATCTTGATTTTCACATTTAGAATTCGCTTTTTTAGAAAGGTCGCAATAGACTTTAACTGAGTAGCGAATTCTAAGTATAATTTACTTCTGTCTAAAATAAACTATGAATAGTTTTATAAGTTTGTAAGGGAGATAAACATATAACCCAAGTTTGACAGTTTGTCAACTATTTAGTGCGGGAATTTCATTTGACAGTTGGCTATTTTTTATTAAAAA
>JBLKOU010000047.1:0-8365 GCA_047603125.1 Candidatus Woesearchaeota archaeon
GATATAGGAGGAGCAGGTTGTGGAGAAGGTGCAGGTGGTTTTTGTTCGACTGCTGGCTGAGAAGGCTGTTTAATTGGTTCAAACTGTTTACTATCAAGCGAGATGTTTGGATTTGTGGAACGTGATTGCGAAAGTGTGGAACTAATATGATTTGCAGGAGCTTTTGTTTGAATAAGTTCATGTAATTTATGCGATGAACCATCATCTGATTGAGTTTCTCGAGTTTTTATTGGTTTTTTAAAAGACGGTTGTGGAGTCAGTGGCGCTACTGGTTTTATTGGTTGTGAAAGAGGTTTGGAAGGAGGAGGGGTAACAGAGGATGATTGCTTAACAGGCGGTGCTACAGAGGGTTGAGAAACAGGTTTTTGTAATGGTGATGCAGGCTTAGCAGATGCAGGAGTAATAGAGGATGGTTGCTTAACAGGCGGTGCTACAGAGGGTTGAGAAACGGGTTTTTGTAATGGTGATGCAGGTTTAGCAGGTGCAGGAGTAATAGAGGATGGTTGCTTAGCAGGCGGTGCTACAGAGGGCTGAGAAACGGGTTTTTGTAATGGTGATGCAGGCTTAGCAGGTGAGGATTGCTTAATAGGTTGTGTTGTGTGTGGTTGTTGAACGGGTTTGTGCGATAATGAAGCTTTAGCAGGCTGTGAGTGCGGTGCTGCAGTTGGTTGCGATGTCGAGACTGTCACACGACCGTGTCGTTCTAACTCAACAATTTTTGTACGCGCTTTCACTAAATAATCGTAGACTTGATGTTTATGATGTGCATACCCTTGAGGGAATTTTTTAAATAATTCTTCACACTGCACATATGTTTGCTTTGCAACATGTACATTCTGACCTTTTAAAGCAGTAGCGAGCTTTTGCAGCAGCATATTATACTGAGAAAAAAAGTCATTGTGTGTTTTATGCACATGATGAATTTGAATTTTTTGCAATTGTAAATGCTCATACATAATCTTTGAATGCAGCAATGATTTTTTCTCGCTAAACTCTTCAGGAATTTCATCAAAGAGTTTATGTACAGTTTCATATAATTTTGTTGCCGTTTCTACATTTTTTTGTGCGATTTCATCCTGCAGGACACTTAATAATTGTAGAATATCATGTTCGTGTTTAATATAATCTTGTTCTAGGCGTTTGTAAAGATCATTTATTTTTGATTTTGCCGAGATAAGCTCACTTTTTAGATGTGTAAATAAATGCGAATGCATGTTTGTTAAATCAGACCACAGTGTGCGCAATCTCGTATAATGTTCGAGCGCAGAACTAAAATTTCCCGTAGAAATAACGACATCAAGTTCTGTTATTTGCGCATCCACAAGTGTGAGCCAATTTTTTTGTAAATCTTTGACTGATTGGGAGAGTTCTAAAGTGTGTGCACGCTCTTTTGCGGATTCTTCTTGATGAACTTGAGAATGTGATTGTGATTCTTGAGACTGCTCACTACCTTTTGGTTTTTTTGTTTTCGTGCTTGCAACACTATCCAAGTATTCGTCAATATTCATTCTTGTAATTTACGAAAATAATCCTGCCATAATCGCTCAACAGTTTCCGCATCCAACCCTCGAGCTGCAGCCTTTAAAAAAAAGGATTTTCTAATCAATTGCTGATTATCAAGCACATAAGTGTTCCATTCGTTTTTTATTTGGGATAACGGTATATTTTTTTGTGTTCTGGCATTAAAAAACTTTTGTTTATCATCTATCTCAAAATTAGATACATGACGCGTATTCAATGTTAAATACGGTGTGACAAATTTATATTCCAAGAGCACCAAACCATCTTCAACAAGAAAGTCCACCCATGTCTGCATAGTGCTCTCATTTACTTTTAATTGTTTTGCAGCTTGTTGCATGGAAATAGTCCCTTTTTCTTTTAAGAGTGCAACCAGTGAATCAACCCCTGTCCGAACGACATTATCCTCTATCATAGCGTGTTAATATTTAAAAACATATAAAAACTTAAGTAACCATTCTTTAATAGTTACTCAGGGCAAACAATGTTTGCTTCACCGTCAATAATGTCTCTTCTATCATCCCCACTCAAATATTTTATTAATGTTTCATCCGATAACCGAAAATCCTCAAATTCAGTCAGGTTACTAATACCTGGAATTTGGTATAAGGGTTCATCACAATCCCAATCGTCCCAGAATAAAAAGTCAACAAAATTCGTCGCGTTGTACTCGGTGCTAAGATTCCAATCAGTTCTTATAAAGTATTCATACCCATATTGACTTGATGCAATCGTTTGATTGAGTAATCGATCTATGTATGTTGGTGGAGGATATGTTACATCTGCATCAATTCTTGCCTCAACAAAGCCAGTACTATTTATGTGATCGCGTAATTGACTTAAATTCCACAATCCTTGTTGAAATGTTCGAGGATCAATACGCACCTCAACATCCAAAGGAGTTAGATTAGTTCGCTGGTAGAATAAAGGATCCAAAAAACCAACAATACTTGAACGCGTATGGACATATGCAGTTTTGTTTTGCCAGACTAATCGTTGATCACCTACATCAGACGTGTCAGATATCTCGAAATAAACTGGTAAAAGTACTGACACTTCCCAAAAAT
The DNA here is from genome assembly GCA_047603125.1 of Candidatus Woesearchaeota archaeon. Lineage (GTDB taxonomy): Archaea > Nanobdellota > Nanobdellia > Woesearchaeales > DATGWN01 > JBLKOU01. The sequence continues at coordinate 2,586 of JBLKOU010000047.1, forward strand.
CCTCGTGGAAAATAAAAAAATTTTTTCGAGAGGTAGTAAAGGTTACTTGAAGACCCATCTCAGTTGAAATTAAATCTTGTAAAGTTTCAAAACTCGCATTTAAGGAGTTTGTTATGTTTAATCCTGGATGCGTTGTCGAGCTTCCGTTGAGTATGAGCTCAAGAGTCACATTCAAAAAATCTTCGGGATCAATAGCTGGATTTTCCATCGAGTAATTTGTAATTGCAAGCAATGTCTCAGATAAAGCAAGCGACGTTAAGGACGGAAGAATACTTAACTCCAAATCACTGGCTAAAATATTTGCGCTCGTATACTCCGGACTGATAAAATTCCTCTGCACAACGCTTTGATCGACAGAAACAAAGGTGTAAAAAACTAAAAGAAAAAAGAGTGAAATGATTGTAAACAACACCGCTTTTTTTGCTAATACCATACTCTCACCTCCACAACATAGGGTCCTAGAAGCGTTGTTGCGTTTTCCTTTCCAACAAATATCTTTCGCTTAACAATTTGTTGACGCGCATCCTCAAAATCTGCACCTGAAGAAAAAAACTCAGCCCCATCTATTAAAAAAACATACTCAACACCTGCACCAATTGCATCCGTTGCAGCTGAGCGAGTGATATTGCGAGCATGGTCATTTTGCGCAGGAACATCGCTTTGATTCAATTCAATAATGATTTGGAGCAAACTTTTGTCCTTATCTTCTGAAAGTAAATCGATATGCCCATCAGCAATTGCGCGCTGGATATTCCCATCCGCAGTCATTTGTTCAACTGTTGTGTAAGAGAGCTGGCTTAAAAAATCAGTCGCATAAACATCTAATTGATAAGGATTCTGCGCATATGCACTAAAGCCTAAAATAAAAATAATACCACCGACTAATAAAACTAAGCCAATGATTAAATCCATTATAAAAAAAAAGCCTTTTTTTGTTTTCATCGACAAACCGGAATTCTCACTCGAACAGATTCACCATCTTGTATCGCAACTCGCTCAACTATGACAAGCGTAGAACCGCTAGGGCAAGTAATTCGTTGATCTGCGTCGTCAGTTCCAATAAAACTCGCTGTCGGATCACCCGTACAACTGAGCACTGAATGAGTGTCATTAATAGGAACATATATGCCTCGTTGCATACCGTCTAATTGTTGTGCCACAGTTTCATTATAGAAAGAACATCCATTCAAGCCATGACAAGCAGCAACACAAGTATTTCCCGAAGTGAGTGTACAATCCGCTTCACATTGTCCCGTTAAAAGTGTCATATTTACTTGTAAATTTTCATTATAAAAAAGAACATGTGTTGGTGTTCGTCTTGTGTCATACCCTGGTTTAGCTGCGAGTATACGATAGTGAGTTGCAGGAATATCGGCAAATTGATAATATCCATCTTGATTAGTTGTTGTATTTTTAAATCGCTGTAGTTGATTTCTCGTCCCTATAATGTCAAGCTCTACTCTTGCCCCTTCAATCGGTTCAGCTTGCTGATTTAAGATGTACCCATCAATTACGGCATAGCATTGTTCATTAAACGCACTCACATCTTGATGAACTGAATAATATCGTTCTCCATCATTATACTGCCAAATATTCAAATCTAATTGTCGACCATCATCTGTTCTATTCACAAAATATTGATATGCAATACACATATTGTCCACAGATTGACTTCTGTCACCACCCGGACCTGGAGCGCAATTTTCTACCGTATAGTATGTATGAAATTGTTCATACCCACCATCACTTGGATAAAAGCCCCAGTCTTGTTCCACACCCCCAATCATTGGTTTTGAACAATACATTTGAGAAGAAGGTGAAAACCATGAATCAGAATATTCTATGCCATCCATTAGATAGCTAGGAGCGCTTTCTGCACACATTACTCGAGAATCCTCAGTACATTCTAAAGATGGAGGGTCCGCGTCAGGTAACCCCCAAACGCCTGGTGAAGCCGTTTCACAAGCCAAGTCAGAATAATCCTCTAATTTTGCAAAAAACGGTATTTTTTTCTCATCACCAATTTGCTGTGTTTGAAAACCAAGCCCCACATTAGTAATAGTTGGTGAAGAATCTTTTGTGCTAAAAAAACCATCCCACCTATTTGATTCAGAAGTGTACTCAAGATTATTAAATTGCAACCTTGAGCCTTTCTTTAAAGTAAGAGGTTCTCCCTGAGAAACATCTGATTTAGCATATTCAATATTTAAAACTAAATCCTCTTCAAGGGGTACCCAACCTTCCCATTGTGCATTTTGTACATGTTCAAAGGCGATTGCTTGGACATTTCGAACAAAATCAACTTCGTACTCATCAGTAAAACACGTACCACCAAATGAGCACATATCTAGATTTGTTGGTCTAAAACAATAATCTTGCGCGTCAGGATTACAAGCATAATAGGCAATTTGTGCATCTTCTGAAGATGTATTATATGAGATAAACAATCCTGGATACTCCAAAATAGTTTCTAAAAGATAAGCCAACGATGAAGAGAGTTGTATCAGCTCCTCCGGATCACTAACGCCTAATCTAGCTTTCAGATCCTCCGTTGCTTGGTCTAGATATGGACGTAAGGTAGTATTTGGATCAAAGTAGGGAATGTCCGAAATTAGTGAGAAATCAGGTTCTTGATCAACACAATCTTTTCCATCAAAATAAAATCCATCTTGACAATCAAATGTACAAGGTTCAGTAGTATCAGAACCATGTCTCCAAGAAGTGAATTGCCAACCATCATGATAAAGCCAGCTATCTTCTTGATAGTCAGCATTCTGAGGAGGTTGTCCGTGGCAGAGATTTTTTATGTATAAATCACCTTCTTCTAAAAAAGATGAGCGCAAGCAAAAATTTTGTTTTCCAATATCCGTAGGATCCAAATCCTTAAGAACAGGATGGAAATTTTCATCTATTTGTAAATAATCATCATCTCCCTCTATAACAGTTGCAGAGTCAAAAAAAACAAGCGTACTATTGCCGACTAAAACCAAATCAGACGCACAAAAATTATCTGAAGAAGTAGGTATACAATCATTATTGAATACATAATCACCTCGATTACATTGAAACTGACAAGCCTGCGTGGGCTGAGCTGTTGTTCTTGTCCAAGATGTATACTGGGCGTCTTCATTGACAAAACCTTCATCAGCAGTCACTCGCGAAGGAAGCTCGCCATAACAAGGTCTTTGTTTGCCAAAGCTCTTATGTAATGGAAATAAAAGTACTTCAGGATTTCGTGCGTCTTGAAAGACAGTTTCATACTCTAATTCTAATAAGTTTAAATCGTCAGGCGATATTGTTTGAAACTGAGCCATTTGACTTTGCGCGTACTCCCTTAAAACTGAACTTAAAACAAAAACAGTATCATCGTCACTAATATATTGTGATCGAAAGAGATTCGCCAGTAACCACTGTTCTTGATCTATTTCTTGGCACAAGCGCGAGTATGTCTGTTCAACAGTTACATCGATCACCTCAATAGTATCTGTTTGACCACAAAACGAACCCGAAACAGAAACAACTCCCCATTCTACTGTCGGATAAACCCGTGAGCGCAAATGTAAGTCATAAACTCCGATTTCACCTGGCCGTTCACCATAAAAAAATGAATAATCCGTCACATCAATTATATTTCCACTCACATTTGCCTCAAGTCTCAAATTAATCGGCATATGGGAAGAAACCACTGTATTATCAGCGGATAAATAAACTTCACTTACCTGGTTACAATTTAAATCAAGTATTTGTTCAAAATTTTGCTCTAAAATCAAGACCTCTATTTGTTCAGTCTGTGCACACTGGACATGGGGGCTATAAACGTTTGTATCTGAGCAGATGTCTAAATGAATTGTATATTTTTCTTCAGATGCATCATGACTTGATTCCAAAACATGAACAGAATTACATCGGTCAGTTGAAAGCATGCCGCTCATACATTGAGGATCGCTTAGTTCTGGAAAGCGTGCGACTTTATGAAATGTATCTCGTAATTCAGAGCTACCGTAATTATACTCTACATCTCTTGTAGAAAGAAAATATGCAGCATTGTCTTCAACACCATCCATAGAACTCCTTGCAAAACCACACTCTCTATCAGTACAAGTAAATTCAACTTGTAAATCGGCTGTCTGATCTTTAAATAAAACAAATCGGTTGCCAGGAATATTTTGCTGTTCGAGCAAAGAAACACGACCATCTTGATTTAGATGCCCAAAGGGAATAAACCACCTATAATGGCGTGTTGAATTATCATCAATATAAACCGAACGTGTAATAGTTGTACCATTCAGTCCTAAATGATCTTGAGGTGTTGCTCGACACTGGATGGTATTACCAGAATGAACAAAATCAGAACTTAATTCTTGAGATGATTGTCCCGGAATCTGCGTATATGTTGCCGCCCCTGTTTTATTGAACCAAGAGTAGAGAATAGTAACGTCATGACCATCCGCATCGATGTATTGAGAAACATTACAAAACAAGTTATCCTCGCTATTTGGCGTCGGGTCATCCCTATTTAAATAATCTTTTGCATGGAGTTCCATAGTAATAATTTGCGGTTTTCTATTTATAATGGTCAAATTATTTGAATAAACTGTTTCACTATTGTAATAATCCGAAATCAAAACACGACAACGATATTGCTTGTAGGACTCACAGCCATATGTTGGACAATGGAATGTTTTATTGTGCGAATAACTTTGAAGCACTTGCCAATTGCCCGAACCATCATTCCACCCCTCAAACTGATATCTTTGAGATGTATATGAGACAAGTTCACTTGAAGAATTAACTGAACAGTGCAATGTATCAAATTTTGTAGGCGCTTCTGGATTCAAATATGCATAATAGTCAATTTGTGCAAACGAAAACACAGTAAAAAGAACAGACAGAACCAAAAATATTGTTATCGTTTTCAAGATTGCACCTCTACTCCACCCGTATCTAAATTTTTGACAAGAATCTGGATTGGGCGAGGATCTTCAAAATAAACACAACACACAGAATCAATCAGGTTCGAATCACTCACTCGAGTAAAATACTCACCAAGAACAAGCCAATCTTGCGAATCAGCCGAGGCAATCTGTGAGCAAGTAATATCACAATCGACTTCTAATGACATAGTTCCTGAATCTTGTATGAGTAACTCTAAATCATCCCTTGCTAAAAAACCGTCTTCATCTAAATGTGTTTGATTTCTATAAAGAACACTCAAATTACCATCGCTTGTTAATGGAAGCCTTTCTTGGTCTTCGATATTGCGCAATTCTAAATTCACAGAAGCATAATCTATCTCGTCATCAACCATTTTAAATCGTACGCCAGTCAATGAATTTTCATAATCAACAAAATAACAAGAACCCCAATCATCCCAGTCCTCAATCAAACATTCAAACTGTTCAACCTTACAATACTCATATTGACATGTAGCACTACACCCGCCACCATCTGCAGCCGTCCCATCATCACACTCTTCACCCGCCCAGCGATGAACAATCCCATCCCCGCAACGCGGTGCAGGAATTGTATGATTTTGTAAGCGACCATCGCGCGTACAAGTATAGACTATTAGATCAATACCGTTGTATTCAGGCATGTGAGTAGAATTAAATCTCTCATCACCATCAGAATCTATAAAGAATGTTAAACCATCATTATTTCCCTCACCAAAATCACAGACTGCGTGAACTACAGAAATTGCTAACAAAATCCCCACCACACCGACAATCACACGCATATGCATTTTTTGAGTTTTCTCCTTTTTAATTATTACGGTTCTT
>JBLKOU010000048.1:0-8205 GCA_047603125.1 Candidatus Woesearchaeota archaeon
TCGATACCTCGTTGTCCAACTTGTACTTCAGCTATACTTACCCAAGTTTGTAATGTTGAGGGTGCTGTTGATTATGGGAAAATATGTAAGTTTAATTCATATTGTGAAGTAATAGAACCTATTTATTATTATGGTCAACACTATATGGGTCTAGTTGCAAATCCTGGGAATGAAAAAGATATTTGTTTACGAGTGGATTCTGGCTTAGATTGTTATGAAGGAGGAGTTGTTTTAGATGGGTTTGAATGTGGCTTCAGTTCTACTCACTATTATTGGGGAGATCCTTAGTTTACATTTTTTTATTTATTTTTAATAGAAATTATTGCTTCCAGTTTTATAGATAATCTGACAAAGCTTATATTTAATAACGGATGCGATAGATAGTAACATTCACGCTATCTCATTCCCAAAAACATTTTAAATGCATAGCTTTGAAGAACGTGTATGAAGAAGGTGGGTAATAGATTCTTATTAGAAGCGATGTACTAAATTGAAATTCTTCTGCAAATTGCATTTTTACAGGGGCGTCTAATCATACTGTCCCATTTGCAGATATTCTCCTAAACATTTTTAAATGTGTTATCCCAAAAAGAACATGTAGATGTTAAATTCGATTTAGTGTTCATTGCAGCACGTCCGGGATTTAGGCCTACGATTAATCCAGTATTCGAATGAAAAAAACAATACTCTTAACACTTGTACTGGTTTTGGCAATTACTGTAGTGGCAACGCCAGAGTGTAAAATAGCTTCAAATGAGTGTCCAGATGGAGAAGTAGGTTTATTTTCTTTTTACAACATGACAAATACGCACGTAACAGAATATAACCCGGGAGTTGCACCATATCACATGTGTTGTCAAAATGTTGACGTTGAAGTTAACCTCAAACAAGAACAATGCTTACTTTCAGAAAGAGAAACGCAATTATTTGCGCTCTATCAAAATGTCAATGATGCAAGTATAACAAAACACGCGGGAATTAAACCCGGTTTTGTAACAGATGATTGGGATAGGTTCATAGTAGATGGAGAGCAGAGAGTATTTGGTCCGACACAGGTTTTATGCATGGAAACTACAGGAGGAGTAGGAAGAGCGATGTGTACATATGAGGATGGTTCTTGCAATCCAAATCAAATTTATTTAGGGAGTCTTTATACAGATCATAATTCGCATTACACTTACAGTGAAGGCACAGGAACAGCACTTTGCTGTGAGTTTGCAGTCGAGAATGTGGAAATAGAAGGAGTACGAATTTGTGGAGTTGATTATTTTTGCGGTGAAGTGGATGGCGTGTGTCCGGAACATTATGTTGGCGACAATGGAGAAACGGCTGATTGCGGTAATGTGTTTGACCCGGATTGTTTTGGGACACTGAGTTTTGTTTTTGATATGCCCCAAGTCAATTTAAGTTTAATCACAGGTGTTTCTAACACATTAGGTGATTCAGTCACATTTAAAGAATATATGAACCAGACGCATTACTTAGTGCAAGTAGAAGTGTATTCCAGATTTAGTCATGATAATTCGCAAACGCAAATTCAACTGGGACCTGGTGCGCCATCGCAGTTACAAACAGTGTATTTGGATTCAGTAAGGTCATTATCTGTTTGTAGTGGAACTTCTCAATTTGAGTGTTTTACATATGACTCGAGTACTGGTCTGGTAACTATTTATCACCCACTCTCTAATAGAATGGTTACACTTATTTTCCTTCGGCCGAGTATTACGATACCGTATTTATTCTTATTCATCGTGTTTGCAAGCATCATTCTTATTGCAGCCATTGCAGGAAAACTGCACACGGATAAATATAAAAAGCAGCCGCAATTTGAAAAATTGGAGCGCTATATTCGTTTGGAATTAACAAAAGGAAAAACAAAAGAGCAAATTCGTGAAAAGCTTCTTAGTGTGGGCTGGGATGAAAAACACATTGATCCACAGCTTAATTCTTTAGAAAAACACCATAAATAGTTTGACCACAAGCACTGGACAAGTGCCCGACTAGCCTATATAAACAACATCAACCTTCTTCTTTTTAGCTTAACCAAGTGTTAACTTGATGAAAGAGTACGAATAGATGTTAAGTGGTGGAAAACAATGGAAAAAACAGCTCCTCAAAAAAAATTCAGTGCAGGGTTAGTCTCAGCAACAGTATGGGAAAATACACGAGTAAAAAATGGAATGACATTTCCCGTAAAAACAATTTCGCTTCAAAAAGCGTACAAAGATAAAGATGGTTCCTGGAAGACGGTTCACAGTTTTCATGTTAATGATATTCCAAAAGCAAAATTAGTTTTAGAAAAAGCATATGAGTATCTCTCAATGCAGGAGGTGCAAGCATGAGCTCGCAAGCAGTAGCGGTGGAGGATACAACAATGCCGAAGAAAAAACAAGAAGTGGTAGAAGAAAAAAAGTTTGAGCTCTATGATATTCCTGGAGTTGGTGCAACAACTGCTGAAAAATTAAAAGAGGCAGGCTTTGATTCACCAATTAGTATTGCCGTTTCAACGCCAGGTGAAGTTGTAGAAGCAACAGGAATGAGTGAGTCAGCTTCACGAAAGATCATACAATATTGTCGCAATAATTTAGATATGGGTTTTGAAGGAGGGGACTCTGTGTTTGAGCGAAGACAATCAGTTCAGAAGATTTCGGTTGGCAATGCGTCCTTTGATGCACTCTTAGGTGGTGGATTTGAAACAGGCAGTATTGTGGAGTGCTTTGGTGAATTTGGCTCATCTAAAACGCAAATTGGTCATGTGTTATGCGTGCAAACACTCAAAGATGATCCTGATGCGTATGCGGTATATGTTGATACGGAGAAAACATTTCGCCCGGAGCGTATTATTCAATTAGCTGAAGGTGTTGGTGCAGATCCGCAAGATATTTTGCGAAGAATCAAAGTGGCCAAAGCATATAATTCAGATCATCAAATGCTCCTTGTCGAAAAAGTCGAAGAGTTGGTGACAAAACAAAAGTTAAAAGTTAAACTTTTAGTGGTTGATTCACTGACAAGTCACTTTCGTGCAGAATTTGTGGGTAGAGGAACATTAGCGGGACGCCAGCAAAAACTCAATAAACATATGCATATGATGAGCAAATTAGCAGACTTACATAATTTATGTGTGTATGTGACAAACCAGGTCATGTCTAAGCCCGATCAGTTTTTTGGCGACCCGACAGCAGCTATTGGTGGTCATATTGTTGCACACGCCTCGACATTTCGCCTATATTTACGAAAAGGAAAGAAGGGTTGTCGCGTTGCAAAACTCATAGATAGTCCAAATTTGCCCGATGGTGAATGTGCGTTTATGGTAACAGAAGGTGGCTTAAAAGAAGCTGCTTTGTAATTTTTTTTTTTGCTAATAAGAAAGAGTTTTGAGACCAAGATTGCGAAAATGTGACTGGTTTTTTGTCACAATTTGGTTTTGATTATGTGCTTTTGCTATGCCTGCGATCAGACAGTCTGAATGCCCTACGGGAGTGCCATTTTCAAGAGCTTTTGCGCATAATAGAGCAGAGTGGTGCAGAGCCAGAGAATTGAGCTCTAATATTTCAAATTGCTCGAGAAGTGCACTGATTTGCGGCACGGTGTTTGTTCTATAAGCGCCGACAAGTATTTCAAACGCGCAGATTTGTGTGGTTTGTAATTGCACATTTGCAAATTTTTTTAAAACAGTTTTATCCCTTGCAAGTTCAATAAGAAACGTTGTGTCAAATATCATATTTTTCGTTCAACCGATCGCAGTTTATGAATACTTTCTTGAAATTTTGAGAAATCTTCCGGATTCATGTCTTTTAATGTCCCAAATACATGCTGCATTTGTGTTTTCTTGCAGATTCGCCTAATAACATCAGAAAAACTCTCTTGGCCAATCTTATTTTGTTTGAGTTTTAGATAGGCATCTTCCATAATCGTGATTGTCTTCGTGCTCATAAACATATGTGTACACGTACATGTATATAAATGTTTCTCTTAAAAGCTGTTCTTTATAGTTTACCCTCTACATTAAGATTTTGAGTTGTAGAGGGTAAGATTTATATAGTTGATTGGCTTTCCTGTTATATGGTTTATATATACAAGAAGGAAATTGCTGGAAAACCAAGATATTATTTGCGCGCATCTGTACGGAAAGGAGCGCGTGTTTTAGTTAAAGATATTGCTTATTTAGGTGATTGTGCATCTAAAATACAAAAAGCATTAGATAGTTTAGATGATTATCGACAAGATATTAGAAAAGCGCATACACATTTACAAAAAGCTATCAATACGCATTTTTGGTTAGAAAAGGCTCAAGAAAAAAAACTGAAAAAAAACGCATATTTGGGTTCAGTACAATTAGAGGTATGTGCGTGCCAGTTACATTTTGTAAAGCAATTTTTGAAAAAAAATCAGAAAACACAAAACGAAATCTTGACACAATTTTCTGTTGATTTTTCTTATAACACAACTTCAATTGAAGGAAATACAATAACTCTTGACCAAGCTCGAAAATATTTATTGCGGGGTTTGACTCCTCCAGATAAAACGCTTCGAGAAATTCATGATTTACAAAACACACAGACGGTTTTTTTACAGTGGGATTCTTTTTCGATAACCCACGATTCTATTAGGGATTTACACAAACAGTTGATCAAACATATCGATGAGCGCACAGGTTACAGAAATGAGGATGTTCGTGTTTTTCGTTCGCGTTTTGATGCAACTCCTGCAAAATTTGTACAAACAGATATGCAATTGCTTATTGATTGGTATAATAAAAATAAGAAAACGCTTCATCCTTTTGTTCTGGCCTGCTTATTTCATCACAAATTTGAAAAAATTCACCCATTTATGGATGGAAATGGTCGAACGGGCCGGATGCTTTTAAACATTATTTTGCTTCAAAATAAGTATCCTCCGCTTATAGTGGAGAATAAGATGAGATTGCAATATTTGAGATTTTTAAGTGATGCGGATCGTGCTCAGATTACGAGTATGGAAAGTAAATTTTATCGTCCACTTGTTGAATTTCTTGGTAAAGAACTTGTTTCTCAGTATTGGAATATTTTTTTATAAATGAGATGAGAATAAGGTTATTTTCTCTTAAAGAGCGCAAACCGTTCAATAAAGAGTCGTTTTTGCGGGATACCGCCATTTTCTACTTCTTTTATCATTTTGAGATCTTCGACAATAAAAAAAGAATCGGGGTCTTGGTTTTTTATTTTTTTTAATACGGCTTGCAAATGTTTTCTCTCAAGAAATGCGCTTATTATTCGAATTTTCCCGTCTGAGCTTTGCACAAATTTACTGACATACACATAATTTGTCGGTTTGAGATTATCTAAAAAAGCCGTGATGTTTTTTTTGGTCATTACGGTGAGTCGAACTTTACCTAAACTGAGTTTTTCTTCAATTACCATTCCTGCATATGTTCCAAATGAAAAACCGAGTGCGTACGCTAAGTATCCAAAAACATTATTGAGATTGTTTAAAATAACAGCAATTGCACTAATCCAGACAAACACTTCAAAAAATCCGATGATTGTTGCAGGAATTTTTATTCCCTTACTTATGAGAATAATACGAACAGTTCCTAAACTCACATCCAAGACGCGCGCAAGAAAAATCAAAATCGGTATGTAGACGTACAAAATTGCTTCTTGTGAAAATAAAAATTCCATAGCCAAATAACGGCTATGTGTATTTAAAAATCTATTCTAGGTACATACCTGCATTATTAGAATTGAATTTCCAATTTTGGTCAAGAACACTTGTTCCTTTATAGTATGCAATCAATCTGTTAATGCGAGAGTGTGCAAGTGTTAACCCACGTCGTGCAACTTTATCTTGTTTATTTTGTTCAAGATGTTTTTGTATTGCAAGGAATTTACTAATTGCATCCAACAAATCTTGTGGAAGAGATTTTGTTAATTTTTTTTCTTGTAAAATCTCGACAACTTTTTTGTTTGTGACTGCTTTTATACTTGGAATTCCATACATGTCTCGTAATTTTAATCCAATTTGTGCGGGTGTGAGTTTTTCTTTTGCATACTTTGCTACTAATGCCTCAACTTCTGCTGGTTTATATGTCACCCATTCAGGTGCGCTTTTGTCAAACGGTTTTGAACTGCCGCTTTTTCCTTTCTTTCTTGAATAGCTTCGTGCCATTTTTTTATATCAAGTGGATAGAAATCTATTGATCTATCGCCAGTATGTTCTTGCATGCACAATCACATCTCTTGATACTGTGTGAATTCCGGGTTTATTTATAAATGTTGTTGTCACAGGACACCTTCAAGCGTAACATTTTAAAAGAATAACTGACTTACACTCTTTAGGGTAACGTCCAGGAATGTGTTGTTGTGCCCTGAGGTGCAACGTTAAAACAAAGCCTGGTTCCTCTTCTTAGAATCTTCGTTTTAAATAAAATTGATGTTTTCTATTCTATTTGGTTTGCACATTGACTTCATACAATAATTGTTTTTCAAAGAAGAGCACGCAGATTTTGCTCAAGAGTCCCGCTTTGAGTATCGTGCGAAAATTTGGCTGTATAAATCGCCAAATTTTCTTATTTTGCTGCAAGGTGCTCTTCTTTCTTATTTTTTGGATGAAGCCCTTTATAGTCGACGACATTAATTTCGCATAACTCGGCGATTTCACGACAGCTGTCAAGTTTGCAAAATCAGAGCTGCATGAATCGCTCTGATTTTTGATTTTACGCCAAGGAGTTATGCTTTTCTTTTGCCGCTAACTATTACATGAGAAGCTTTTTAAAGGGATTTTGTTTGCAGATATAGTATGTCTTCAAGAGAATTTAATCGTGATATGGATGAGTATTTGGTTCGAAAGTATCAGAAAAAACCGCTTCAAAAGAAAAAAGAACCGGGGCTTAAAGAAAAGATTCATGGATGGAAAGTGTTTTTCTTTGGTGAGTCAGATGTAGATTTGCAAAGCTTGGATCATGAGGTGACGGTGATTAGAAATAAAGAAGCGCCAGTAAAACAATGGTTGAAGAAAAAGTTTGCAAAAAAGCCTCAACAACAAAAAGAACCAGAGCGAGAAGAACCATCTATTAGTCAAGAAGAGATTGAAAAAACAATTAAACGACATTCCATTAAATGAACCGGCGCGGTCAATCATCAATCGAGTATCTTATTATAGGGGCAGCAATTTTGCTACTGATTGGATTAAGCATTGGGCCAGTTACTCAATATTTTTCTCTTGATCAGCGTATTGAAGGCGATATGCGTTTAGAAATATTATCGTCTTTTTCTGTTGGGATTACACAAACACTCTTTTCGCCTTTTTGTTCATATATTCATGTGAAAAATAATGAACTATTTCCTATCACAATTAATGAAGTCTTTATTGGAGAAACACAGATTAATTCTGAACATTTACCTCTTTCGCTGCGTCCAACACAGGAATCTTATATTTTAACTTGTGACTTATTGTATTATGATAATCAATATTATCGAAATGATATTGTGTTTGTTTACACTGCCGATCAGACTGGTCAACAAATTCGTCTAGACGATTCTCAATTATATGTTGAAGGGTTTGCAAGTACACCGTCACTTCATATTCATTCTACTATGGCGTTATTTTCACAGGCGATGGCATTGCAATTATGGTTTGAAGGTTCATTGCAAGATCAGTCGCGATTTCAAACAGAGGTGAGTAGTCAAAGTAGTACGTATGAACCTGGGCCAATCGGTCAAGCAATTGAGCTTGGATTAGAAGAGAATGTTCAAGTTGCCCATCATGATGGTTTTGGTGTGGATGAACGCTCATTTGCAGCGTGGGTGTATGCACAAGATGATTCGCAAAGTCCGCAATTTTTAGTTTCACAAGAAGGTACATTTTTGTTTCAACTGAGAAATGGTACGGGAAGCAATCTGGATTTGGGTTTTGATGTATACAGTTCTCAAGATGTTTTGTGTTCTGGTTCTATCAGTGATAGTATTGAATTGGAACGCTGGACGCATGTGGGTGTGACGCAATCAACATTTAACCAAACACAACAACTTCGTTTTTTTATTGATGGTACGCTTGTTGGTGTGAGAAGTTGTCAGTTTGATTCGCTTGCAATATCAACACAAAATATTACACTTGGGCAAAACTTTACGGGGCGATTAGATGAAGTAGGTGCGTGGTCCCGGGAATTAACGGCGCAAGAAATGATGTCGTTGTATTTACGTGGCGGTGTGGTTGAACCATCAATAG
>JBLKOU010000049.1:0-8084 GCA_047603125.1 Candidatus Woesearchaeota archaeon
GTGAGAGGTATTTGGAAAAATACAAACAAAAAATGAAAAGCTATAAAAACATGCGAGGTTTAACATAGATGAATACCATCGAATTACTTGCACCAGTTGGTTCGTTTGCCGCACTTCAAGGCGCAATAGATTCTGGTACGCATGCAATTTACTTTGGCGCAGGAAATTTACAAATGCGCTCAAAAACGGCAGCATTTTCACTCGAAGACATACAAAAAGTAACGACTCTGTGTCACAAACATAAAATACATGCATATCTTACTGTAAATACCGTTGTCTATGATTCGGACATGCAAGCAATCAAAACACTGCTCACATACGCAAAACAAGCCTCAATTGATGCCATTATTGCATGCGATATTGCAGTCATCACACTTGCAAGAGAAATGAATATACCCGTTCATATCTCAACGCAGGCAAATGTTTCTAATATTGAAGCAGTCAAATTCTTCTCACAATTTGCACAATGCATTGTTCTCGCACGTGAGTTAACACTCACACAAATTCAAGATATCTGTCAGCAAATTCAAAAGCAACACATTTGCGGACCAAATGGCAAACTTGTAAAAATAGAAACCTTTATTCATGGAGCACTCTGTATTGCCATTTCTGGAAAATGCCATATGAGTTTGCATTCATACAACTCCTCTGCAAATAGAGGAAATTGTTTTCAAGCTTGTCGAAAGTCCTATCGCGTCTTTGATAGCTCCAGCAATACCGAACTTGAAATTGATAACAATTATGTAATGTCGCCAAGTGATTTATGCACACTACCAATCTTAGATCGCATTATAGATGCCGGCGTTCAAGTACTCAAAATAGAAGGAAGAGGACGTGCACCCGAATATGTAAAAACAATAGTTGAAGTATATGCAAGTGCATTAAAACATATAGCTCAAAACACATATACTCGCGACGTCAAGGATGAGCTTGTCACAAAAGCACGAACCGTGTACAATCGTGATTTTTGGATGAATGGATATTATTTAGGTGAGAAAATAAGTGAATGGTCAAAGGAACCAAATTCAAAAGCAACAAAAACAAAGTCATTTGTTGGTTTGGTTGAAAATTATTATCAAAAAAGTCAAGTTGCACACATTATTTTACAAACCGGTGAAGTCCATGTTGGTGATACTCTTCTTATTATTGGAGAAACTACAGGTGTTATTGAGCATGTAATTGATGCGATGCAAGTAAATGATATGAGTAAATCAAGCGCTCACAAAGGTGACTTTATTACATTTAAAATTGCAACCAAACTACGCAAGAATGACCAAGCGTATGTGTATAAAGAAAAAGAAAAAAATTAGTTGTTTATTTTACTATCGTACTCACCAGCAGCAATTGCTTTAAGAACTTCTTTTGCAGGTTTTCCATCAACATACACACCCATACCTTGGCATGTTCCGACAATTTCTTTCACACGATTTTTTTTGGTTGTTCCTAGTAATGCATCTTCTTTCATGCCAGTTACCTTGACAACCTGTTCAAATGTTAAATCTCCTGCCTTTTCTTTTGACGGATTACTTGAACCTTTTTTGAGATTTGCTTCTTTCATAATTAAGTTTGAAGCAGGTGGTGTTCCTATAGAAATTTCAAATTCCTTTGTATCTTCATCAACTGTAACTTTTACAGGAACTTGCATACCAGCAAAATCTGCTGTTTTTTTGTTAATCTCTGCAACCACTTGTCCAATATTTACTTTTAATGGACCCAGTGCAGGACCTAATGGAGGTGCTGCTGTTGCTTTTCCTCCGCTTACTAATACATCTACTGATTGTTTTGCCATTGTTGTGTCTCCCTACATATACATGTAGTTGGATTCCCAGTAACTGGGCTACCGGTTAATGAAGAGAATTTGTAAAGGGTTTATAAATTTTTTACAATTTTGACACTACTGTGCAGTAATATTTATAAATGGGCGAAAAATCGCCGATATATGACGCAAAGAAAAACCCTTGAGAAAATACTCAAGCACGCAAATATTGTTCGCCAAAGCGGATTTACTTTTGAAAAGCCTGCAAAAGTTTTTGGCCCACTTCTCATGGTTGACCAAGAATTAAAAGAACAATATCGTGAAACCCTTCCGTGCATACCTGTTGTCAACGAATCTTTTTTCACTCATCTTGCCCAACTGTACCGTCAAACAGTTCCGCGTGATTCAAGCGAAATAAAAGATGCCTTCGTTTGGATTCGAGATGCACTTTCCCACGCAGGATTTTCACTCAAAGAAACAGACCCTTCCTATATACGCGATGAAAAAAATCCCACACATGTACAACCAATAACACTGACAAGCATGAGAAACATTCTTTTACAATATCATGCAACTATGCCAGGAGCATTTTTTGAACAACTGCAAAATCATTTTCAAGAAGACGATATACCCTTTCAACCGGCACAAGATGACATCTATATATTTCCAAAAGACGCAGAACATGCAGAATTTCTTGTTCGAAATCACATCCAACCCGCAAGACATTCTTGGGTAAAACTGCGCGAGACAATTGAGTCAAAAGGCTACTCGCAAAAACGATATGAGCCCGCGCTGCCAAAGCTTATTGGAAAAAACATTCAAGATTTACAGAGAAGAAAAAACGGCTGGTATGTCCGTGTGAGTGCAATTCCTTCAATACTTGCCGATGTACAAGAACTTACTACACCTGTTAAACGACCCGCCTCAGTTCAAATTTTTTCAGGTAATACAACACATACAAAACCACTTCACCTTGATGTACGAGGTATAGAATACACTGTTCCTCCATACATTATCGAACAATTTGGAAGATCACCACACAAGGAGGCTGTTCATGACATAATCGGAGGAAAAACACCAACAAGCTTTTGGCGAAGAGCAATCCTGCATTCACTAGAAGAACAAAGACCCGTTATGCGAATTACACTTGATCCGAGAAGAAATCAAGTTCTTGATTATTCTATCACACCGAAATATTAACGGTTCTCATATAACTTCAAACGCTTTTGTCATTATCTGCGCATTTATATATAAGTATCCCTATAAGGAGAGTAGGTGATAAAATGAATTTACTCAAAACACTCATAATAATTGCACTCGCTCTTATAGTAGCAGGGTGCGCACAAGATGAACCCATCCAAGCTTGTACTGCTGAATGGAGACCGGTCTGTGGCGTAGACGGACAAACGTATGGCAATGCATGTCATGCACAAGTAGCAGACGTTGAAATTGCTTTTGAAGGAGAATGTGAAGAGCAGCCACAAGAAATTGTAGATGCTTACGAGAACATTGTCCCATCAGACTGTACAACATGGTTTGACGGCTGTAACAATTGTCAAGTCGGCGAAGATGGGCAACTTGCCTGTACACGCATGTATTGTGACGAACTTCAAGAACCTCAATGCCTCGCATACGATGGGGAAGACCAGTTCACGGATGCTTATGGAAATGTCATCCCACCAAACTGTACGGCATGGTTTGATGGTTGTAACAATTGTCAAGTCGGTGAAGACGGATTACTTGCCTGTACACTTATGTACTGTGAAGTGCTCCAAGAGCCACAATGTCTGTCATATGAGTCTGAACAAACAAACAATTGGTATACTCACCAAAACAGTACACTTGCCTATAATTTTACGATTGATGCTCCAACTCCGTGCCATTTTGTAACTGTCGATGAAATAGTGATGGAATCATACCCTGAGCAAATCAGAATTAATGTGGAGCTTGAATCAAGTGCAGACATGTGTGCACAAGTAATCACTCCTCGTGAAGTGAGTGGACAAATTGAAGGTGTGAGCCAACAAGCAACAGTTCAAGTATATGTACAAGGTGAACCATACACACCTTGATTTTTTTCTTTTTGTTGATTTAAGATAAACATTTTTAAAGAGAGAACGCTACTATTCTCTCATGAGTCTTATTATACAACGCATAACCATTGTACGAACAAAACGTCCCGATTTTCACACAATTAATGATCAACTTCAATGGCTTGCGGGATCGTTAGGTATGTTTAACCTACGTGATAAAGATAAATCACAGTTTCGTCTTTTCATTGAACTCGTTAAGCTCTCCAAAAGTCAAGATGTTATCTCAAGTGATGAACTTGCGCTTCGTTGTGGTCTTTCACGAGGAACTGTTGTTCATCATCTCAATAAACTCCTTGAGTCTGGTCTGATTATTTCTAACAAAAATCGCTACGAACTGCGTGTTAACACTCTCTATGCACTCATCGAAGAAATCGAAAAAGATTACTTAAAGGTGTTTAAAGAAATGAAACATGTCGCAAAAGATTTAGATGATCGCTTAGGCCTCCACTAATATATTCTCATTGTCCAATAGTGGCGAATGCTTATAAACTCAAATGAACAATATACAACCATGTTACCTGACAGAATCCTTTCAGATTGCATTGACACGCTTTTTCGAACAAAAGTTTCCCTCTCACAAGGAGACCTATCAGCACTCAAATCACTTTCAAATCGAACCATTCACAACGCCTCTGTTTTTCAAGATAAAAAATCCGTTCAGCTTGCCGTTATTATCTATGCACTCTCAAAAATTCTCACATCACGACCACACTTAAAAGAACAATTCATTCACATGATTGATCATGCGCATACCTTATTATTAAGCTCGCAAGAAAATGCATATGAGCAGCTCATTGAAGAGATGGCAACAACTATTGAAACATTTGATCCAAACATTAAGCTCTATGTGGAACAAGTACTTGAGCAAGCAAAAATAAAAAAGGGTTCACGCATCTATTATCACGGTATTTCTTTGGGTCAAACGGCAAAGACTGTTGGGGTATCCCAATGGGAATTATATGACTATATAGGAAAAGCACACTTAGATGAAAAAATAGCACATAAAGAAAATATTACACAATTACGAAAGCGACTCGCATACACAAGAAAAGTTCTCAAGCAAAAAAAACCTATCGCCTTTGTCTGTGATACTGGACCAATTATCTCGCTTGCACTTAATAATTTACTTGGCGTACTAGAAGAACTCAAAAAACGAGGACATATTGATTTTTTGTTACCAAAAGCAGTAAATGAAGAACTCATAGAACGACCTCTTCGCTCAAAAAAATACAAACTCGAAGCAATGCAAATTACTGAGCTCTTACGCAATGGCACATTTGTGATGATTGAAAAACAATATCTCACACTTAAAACAAAAGAATTACTTGCACTCATTAATAGTACATTTTTTGCCTTTAATAAAAGCATTACATTAGTACAAGAAGGAGAAATGCAAGCAATCGCACTTGCCAAATTAACTGGCTCTCCCCTACTTGTTGATGAACGGACAACACGATACTTAATTGAGAATCCCACACGTGTCATTCGACGATTTGAGGCAAAGCTTCATACTCGTGTTCATGTTGATACAAAAAAATTAGCAAAAATAAAACAAGAACTCAAAGGTCTACACACAATTCGCTCTGCTGAACTTCTTGCTGCGCTCTTTTTAGACGGAATGTTTGATGAGAAAATCTCCCACCTTCCAATGGAGAATGCAAAAAAAGAATACTTGGACGCACTCTTGTGGGCAGTGAAATTAAGCGGTTGTGGAATAACCGATAATGAGATTCGCATCATGGTTGACCGACTTGCGTGATTCTAGAAAAACTTCAAAACATTTATATTAAAATCAAAGTATTCTAGGTACATGTTTGGAATATCTGTTTTTGGCGATAGTATAACATTTGGCCGGGGTGACAATTCTAATCGAGGTTGGTGTGGCAGACTACAAACATATTTTGAATCAAAAAACTACTACAATTGTCTATATAACTTAGGAATTTGTGGCAATACAACGCAGGATTTGTTACAGCGATTTGATACAGAAGCAAAAGCAAGAGTTACCTTTATTCGAGACCAAGACAGACAAGTAATACTCTTTTCTATTGGAATTAATGATTCAAGATTAGTAGGTGAACAAAAAATTCCTGAAACCAAGATATCGGATTTTGAAAAAAATATTCAAGTGCTAATAGATAAGGCAAAAGATTATACCAAAGAAATTTTGTTTATCGGCTTAACACCTGTTGACGAATCTATCACAGCAAACTATGAAGAAACCACCTTTACTAATCAACGAATAAAGCTATTTAATGAAAAATTAAAAGAACTCTGTCAGAAAAATAACATTCCTTTCTTTGATATGTTCCATAAATTTTCTCTTTTAAACTACCAGAAATTATTAGATGACGGACTGCATCCAAACTCACAGGGATATGAGCAAATGTATCAATTGATTAAAGAATTCCTAATTGACAATAAAATAATTAACTAACATTTATAAATCTCCAAAAAAACCTCCACCCATGCTCACAAACATTCTCAAAGGCATGGCAATGGGTATTGCTGATCTTATACCCGGTGTTTCTGGTGCAACCATTGCAGTTATTTTGCGCATCTATCAACGATTCATTCTTGCTCTCTCAAACATTAATGTCAACTGGATAATTTGTTTATACAAAGGAAACAAAAACAAAGCCTTCATACATATACTGCGCATGGACCCACTCTTTCTTGTAAGTGTCGGACTTGGAATTGGAATCTCACTCTTATTTTTTAGTCGAGTTGTTTTTTATTTTCGAAGTACACATCCAGAACTCACCCTCGCGTTTTTTTTTGGACTTATCGCAACAAGTGCATTTTTTTTACTCAAAAAAATCACTTTTCAAATACTCCCCTTTAGTATTGGTGCTCTAGGAGGGATGAGCTTTTTACTCATCAGCTCAATCACCCTTGCAAAAACACCCCTTTTACTCTTTCTCTCAGGATTTTTAGCGATTTGTGCAATGCTTTTACCCGGCATTTCTGGTTCCTATGTTCTTGAGCTCATCGGTATGTACGAATATATTCTCTCATTAGTGTCACAGCTCACACAAAATCCACTTTTGAGTGTGCCCCTTATCTTTTTTGCTCTGGGGATGCTTCCTGGAATACTTTTAATGGCACACCTTGGTTCATTTTTACTCAAACACTATAAACAAAGAACCTACCTTGTTCTCATTGGTCTTATTTTTGGAAGCCTCCTCCCTTTAGGCGCACGAATTGGAGAATTCTCACCGTCTATTTTAGCCAGCGTGAGTGCAGGGTTTTTGGTTGCGATGCTGTTGCATTGGGCTGTGCTATCGTAAATTTTCAAACGATATATTTATAAAGACTTGTCTTCTCCAGCAAAATTGAGGTATAGTTATGGCCGGTGAAACAAAAATGGCAAGCATTTCAAGCTTGCAAAAAGGAAATTACATTGTCATCGATGGCGCTGCTTGTAGAGTAGTAGATACGAAAACATCACGACCTGGAAAACATGGTCACGCCAAAGTAAATATGATGGCAGTCGGTTTAATCGACGGAAAAAAACGAAATTTTGTCGCACCTGGTCACGATGAAGTTGAAGTTCCTATTGTTGGAAAAAAATCAGCACAAGTACTCTCAGTCAACGCAAATTTTGCAAATGTCATGGATATGGAAAGCTATGAAACATTTGATTTAGAAATTCCTGAAGAACTAGAAGAACAGGTCCAAGAAGGAAAAGAAATCCTTTATTGGGAAATACTCGATGATCGAGTAATGAAACAAGTAAAATAAAATGGCAACATTCCAAGAAGCACACGCACGATTATTTAAAAATAAATTCGTCTGCCGAGTTTGTAAATCGGTTACAAAGGCTCCGCCACTCGCGGTATTAAAAGGCGAAATTTCTTGTCGAAATTGTGGCTCAAAAGCTCTACGACCTTATAGAAAAAAATAATTTTTATTTTTCTTTATACTTTTTCTTAATTTTCAAACGAAGCTCTAGTTAGTTTGCAGTAGAAGTAAATTATCATGCGGCGATTATTGAGCAATGATTCATCTTGCGAAATTCTGACAGGACGCCAAGATATTACAATTTGTTATTATTGTCAACCCATTTTTCGGCTTCATTCCATAATTGTTTTTCAAAGAAGAGCACGCAGATTTGACTCAAGAGTCCCGCTTTGAGAAGTATGCGAAAATTTAGTTGCAGACAATCACCAAATTTTCTGACTTTGCTGCAAGGTGCTCTATTTTCTTATTTTTTGGATAGAGCCCCATTTTTC
>JBLKOU010000050.1:0-7641 GCA_047603125.1 Candidatus Woesearchaeota archaeon
AGCACCACCATAATTTGTATTGGTAATTCCATGCTTTCAAAACAATTTTACACCTATATAAATGTTCCCAAAAGTAGCAAACCAAATTGCCCCGTTCCCACAGACCAACCACGCCCTAACAAAATTACTCTAAAATAGTAACGCATCTTTATATACCGCTGTTACTCCTACATCAGAATGGGGCTTTTTGACGAAAAGAAAAAAGAGAATCAAATACAAGATGCCATTAAAGTTCTCTCATCCAATGTCGAAATTATTAATCAAAGACTCTCCAATACACAGGGATTCAATACGGAAGAATTCCACTCTGCTGTCGAGTCACAAGTCACCACTATTAACGAAAAAGTGGAAGATCTCACAAATTCACTCAGTCAATTTGACTCCGAGGTACGTAATATCATTGTTCAAGACAAAGATGAAATAGTTAAGCAAATCAGCGATTTTAGTGAAAACGCACAGAGTATTGTGGATCAAACCCAACAAACACTCTCCCAAGTCGTCAATGAAGTCTCAGGTATGAGAAAAAATATTCAAGGTGAATTTGTCATCATGCGACAAATTTTTACAGGGTTAGTGCACTTTAACAAAAACTTAGTTTCTTATCTGCAAAACCCAAATCAACAAATTCCTAGTTTTGAACAATTAGATATGCAAGCCGCTCAAAGTATGGGAAAATCACTAGAAAACCCCGCGAGTTCTACAAAACAAGAAGAACCGTCAGTCAGCGAGCAACTCTCACAAATGTCCAAACAAAATTCTTAATTACCAACAACCCGAAGTTTGTCAGAATCCGTGCGACAAGAAATTTGAACAACACTTTGATTGAAAATACCACCAGTCGCATTTACATTTTGTAATCGCCCACACCCATACCTATTATCCTGTAAAATTGAACACAACTGCACACGCTTCACTATCTCAAAAAACGATTCTTGACCAAGGATATCCCTTCCGTCATATGTAAACAACGCTGTTTTATTCTGTGAACCAAAGCCACATTCAGACCACACCTTTGCCGCTTCTCTGACAAGCCCACGCTCATCAACTTGCAAAGGAGTTTGTTCTCTTGGTAAAAATAAACCAGTCATATTTAGCCCTCCAATAACACCTAAAAGAATTCCTGCAACAATTAAAGAAATAATAAGATACACAAAAATCTCAAAAACATTCATTCAAGCACCACCGCAAATCTTCTGTCAGGCGTAAAATTAAATGTTACCTGTGCAAGAGTTGGTAATTGATATGGAGAGTCGAACCCCACATTCGTTGCCGAGCCACAAGAATGCTCCTGATTCTCAAACGTTCGACAAAGCGATAGAGAACGAACTTGAGAAAAAAACGCAGTCTCATTAAATTCACCGCTCCCCTGTAGTGCGAAAATAACAGTCGTATGATTTTCACCCAACTGTTTTTGTTCCTGATACGATTTAAACAACTCCGCGACAAATGTCTCATTAGTCGCAACAAAGTCTGCCTGCTGTTGACCCCCGAGTAGCGAGCTCACCGTTTGTTGCATTTGTAAAAAATCAAATGAATGTAACGTCATAAAAATAAGCGTTGCTAAAACAAGCGACATTATCAACATAACCATCCAGCCTATAATATTCATGGTACCACCAAATTTGAGCGTACAAGCTCTAAAAACATATACCCTATCAAAATTGCAAAAATTATGGAAATCATCATCCAAATGAGTTTGTTCATGTTAATATCACACCAAATATATATACACCCATTATGAGATGACCCACTAATAAAATTATCGAAAATAGAACAAAGCCCGTCATATTTCCTGCAAGTGCCTTTGCAAAGCTAAATTTATCATTTCCCACATCAATTTTTGTTGAAAAAAATGTTAAAACAAGAAACATTTGTATAAAATAAAAGCCAATAATCGTTTGTAAAACCGTTGGAGGAATAACTGCAGTAATATCAACAAGAGATAAATTCGCACTACCCCCTAAATCTGCTTGAATTTGATTTAATACATCCGTTATATATGTTAAAGATTGAACAATGATAAGCGACATAATTATGGCAATTCCCGATAGTAATGGAAGCAACATATTAATTGAAATATTTATCAGACTAATGGTTTCAGAAAGTAATGTTCGCATATAATCATCTAATTTATAGATGTGAACAATTTGTTGGCGAATGAGTTTTGTCGATTTAACCGCACTATCTTGTGAAATTGTGGTAAATCCGACTATCTGATTAAATACATTAGAAAACTTCTTACTCGGACATGTTTTTCGTAAAACCGTATTGACCATCGCAACTAATGAACGCTTAGAAGAATGCATCCCGCGAGAAATGACCGTGAAAACACGCACAACGGGGTGAGTCTTAAAACCTTGTCCTTTATAGTCATCAACCACGTCAGGAATAATCTTTTCAATTGAAAGATTCAGCGATAATAATGTTGAAAAAGTTTGCAGCAAATGTGGCATATCGTCCTCAAGCTCTTTTACATCCTCCCACAATTTTTTATGCTTATGTACATATATTTTACTGATAACAAAAATACTCAGCATTATCCCAACAGAGATAAGCCATATCCAAACAACTGACAAAAATTCATACTCTCTTTCTGCGCCACCAAGCGTGGAAGTATCGATTGTTGACAAATGCAAAATTCCCGGAATCGCAAAAAGAATGACAACACCAAACCCTACAATATACCATAAATACGGAATAGGT
This sequence comes from Candidatus Woesearchaeota archaeon, assembly GCA_047603125.1. Lineage (GTDB taxonomy): Archaea > Nanobdellota > Nanobdellia > Woesearchaeales > DATGWN01 > JBLKOU01. The sequence goes on from JBLKOU010000050.1 coordinate 2,704, forward strand.
TCATAACTTTCAGCATCTTCTAGTTGTATTGTGTTTACTTGAATTCGTTGATTTGCAAAATTCAATGCTGCCAGAAAAATAAATGTTGGTATGAGAATATTATAAAAGAACACTAACGCTTGAACACTAATGAGCTGAGGTAAAAAGACAGAAACAAGAGGAAGAATCATAAGTGAAGTGACTGGAAGCAGGACACCAAATGTGATTAATCCTTTCGAACGCTCACTAAGATTTTCAGCGTCCCGTTTTCCTTTAATACTAAATTCTAACATCAGCGTCTCAGTTATTTCTTTAATCATTGCCTCGCGAGACTCAGGCTCCGCCATAGCAGCATTTTGCAATAAACGAACCGATTTTACAAAAACAGAATTTACATCATTCCACTTTTCCACATACGCCATGATTGCATCCCCAAGTGTTGTTTTTACTCGCCGATGCAAAGAGCTTCCTATCTCCAAAAACTCTTGTTGCAAAACACCACGAAGTTGGGGTGCAGTTTTATTTATGGCATACTCCATACTTGTCCCCATACTGATAAAATTTGAAATACTCATGACTGCTCGCAACATTTGCTCATTATATTCAACCATTTTTTCCGTATACAAAATATACGTTGGATAAATGTAAATAATAATAGAAATTATCAGACCAAAAAAGAAAATCAAGCTGGTAATAAATGTTGAAATAATAGAAAAAAAGAGTGAAACAAGGATAATACCAAAAAAAACTAATAACGCACTACTTGTTACAGCTTGCGCACTATATTTGTAACGGATATACTCAATTCGTTTTTTACTATCTTCTGTAGCAAAACCAAACGAATATGTTTCACCCAAGACATATATTTTTTCAAGAATCATTTTTCTTTATAAATTGCTTCGGATCCACTTCTCTTTGAAAAAATAATCGTTCCATATCTTTTTTCAAGCTCGTCATAAAAGTTTTCATCTGCTTTTCAGATTCAAGCGGGAGTATCTTTGCAAAGTGTTTTGTAAATAAAATATTAATTGGCATAACAAACTTGCCCTCCAAATGACTATCTCTTTTTGCAAGTTGAATTTGTAAATTTTTTGTCCACGCACGCAGTCGAATTTCTTTTAAAATATCATCATATGTCTTATACCCTTTTGAAACACTCATAATTTGGTTCAAAACAACTGATTTCCCCTCCAATAATTCTTTTGTCGGTTCAAGTTTATCGGTTTGTGCATTCCAGACAAGAAGATCTTGAAACACCGGCTCGTCTTTCCAATCTTTTAACACTTCAGTCACACGAAGAATTCTTCGCACACGTTTTTGACCGCCAGGAAGTTTAATCTGATTGGCGATAATTATAACATCCGTTACTTTAAATGAGCCAGGCGGAACACCTAAGTCGTTGACCACCCTATCATAAACCCCATACGGGCTATCACCGTGAATTGTTCCCGCAACAACATTACTCATCGCACCAACACGCATTGCTTCATACAAGACTTTTGCTTCTTTACTACGAATCTCCCCTAAAATAAGACAAGAATCTCCCAAACGCAAACTCGTACGAAGCCCAGTATCAAAGGGTAATTCAAATCCTTCTGCAGAAAGAGCAGAACGAACCTTAAGTGGAACAATATCATACCCCATTTTTTTATAAGAATCTACAGGCAACTCTTGTGTATCTTCAATAGTGATGAGTCGATACTTTGGTAAAAGCTCTAACAACAAAGCCCCAAGAACCGATGTTTTCCCCGAACCTCGAGGGCCTGCAACCAGAAACGAACGACCATGCGAGATAAGTAAACTCATAAATCCTGCAAAAATGTCATTCACCGTTTCATTTTTTAAAAACAGAGGGAGAGTCCACGGATCCTCACGATGTTTTCGAATCGAATATGCAGTTCCATACACAGAAAACGGATCCATTATCGCAGCAACTCGCGCACGTTGTTTTCCTATTTTAATTTCCCCGTCAAGTTGTGGTTGCGCTTTATTAAACGGCCTTCCCGTCGATGTTTTCAAACGCATCGACAGGTAGTTCAAAAACTCATCACTCGGATAAATATTTGAAATGCACTCATCGTATTTGGCATGAACAATACGAATAGAAGTTTTATAAGCCGGAGGGTTGACATTCACCTCGAGCAACTGTTCGTCATAGAGCAAATATTCTAGAATACCAAAATCCCGATACCACCTATACACAATAGGACTTGAAGTTTCTCCTTCTTTTTGATATGTCTGAACATCTCGCTCAAACTCTTCTATTTGGGTAAATGTCGCATGCATTTCTGGAATTTTCAAATAATACATATAACTAATTTCATCAGGAAGAAGATATATTTGAACTGTAGATCCTTTCGACGTTTTATACTGCTCAATTAATTTTGAACCCTTAGGTGGATAGACAAATCGCACATCAATAAAAAAGGGTTCTAAAGAAAGTAACGTTCCATTGCGGTCATATTCTTTTGTGAATAATCTATGTTTAATTCGTAATCTGTCAAAGGGTTTATCCAAGGCAGTGTACTCTTTTGCCAATTTTTTCATGTCAGGCATTTTCGGTAATAAAAATTCAAAAGAAGAATATTCATCGGACTCAATTTCAAGAATTTCATTTATTTCTGCAGAATCTACCCTCATAAATAGTTTTTTGATAAATTAATTAATAAAACATACTGACCACTTTAAAATAGTTACGTATGTTTATATAAGAAGGCAATTCATAACATCCTATGAATTACAAGAATTTTTTTGCTCCAAAAAAAGAAACATTCGACATAAAAAGTGTTACAAATGTCTTAAATGTTCCCATAGATTTAATCAATCTCAAACTTGCTGCAACTCAAGGATACGGCGTTGAACAATTTCAGGAAAATATTACAAATCAAATTCAACTTATTCACGAAAAAATAGAACAATTAAAAGAAACCATGCAATTATTTGAAGCAGAAGTTTCTAAATTACTTGCTGAAGACAGAAAGTTAATTATTCAAAATGTTTACCAATACAATCAAAAAATTAAACAACTTCTCATAGATACAACACAAGCATTCTCTTTTTCAGTTCAAGAGATAGAAAAACTGCGAAAAGAAGTCGAAAAAGAACTTTCAATAATGCATAAAATTTCTGTTGAACTTATCACCTTTAATAAAGAAATTGTGACAATTCTTCGCCAACGAGCACAACAACCTACCACCGCATAGGTAAATTTTTCATTAGTATTACACTAACTCATCATTTTCTGGGTTTGAAAAGCTTGTATTTTTCAATTAGCTTCAAGCAAGGAATGTTTGTCATTCTAGAAAAATAATGCATTAAATGAAACTAACTCGTTTGTGTATCGCCAGGACACGCGTTAGGATGCATACACTTATCAAGTGAAACACAACATTCTTTATTACCAGTACAGGCAAATGACGCTACATGCCTATTCAACCCCTCTTGCATCTCGCACGAATATGTTTCACAACCACCATCAGTAACCAGCGGATCTGAATTTTTTTGAGCACTACATGTCCCATCAGAACAATATGTTAAACAACCATTATCATTATTACAAACAAATTGTTCACTAGCAGGTATGTTTCTTCGCACACCATTAAAACACTCTTCGCAAGTATCCCCAATTCTATCATTTGGCGCATTTTCGACTTTCCCTTGGGAATTACATCTTTTACACTCACCAACATCAGCCAACCGATTTGCTTGACATAGTATGGAACCTTCGTGACACATGAATGAACCATCAGTACATTGCATATCAAATTCTTGATTATTAACACAGTACTGTTTCACATCATTTGATGAAGGGCTCCCAACCTGATACCTAGGCGTACCTGTCACAAATGTTAATTCTCCCGAGTTGTCACAATGAAGCCTATGACAGGAAAGAACCTTTCCACCATCACCAATTTGCGAAGGACTCAATCCCGCTAAATTTTGTAATCGAGAAGTATACTCTCCTGTAGGCGCAGTAGGCTCTCTATTTCGCTCCGGAACTAGACCAAGAACGCCGTCCTGACAAGAAAATCGTGATGAAGAATCACAAATATCTCCATTTAAGGCCTGTTTTAATGATGCTCCAAACGCAATGCTCACACCATCACTATCTTTATTTTCGCAGACAGCGTTTCCATTCTCATCACAAAAAACTTGCATACATGCAGTATGACGTTTAGTACTCGCGTCAAAATTATTAACAAAATTACCGTCACAAACATCTCGTATTACATTTGTATCAGTAATTACACCCGTTCTTGGAATACATTGAACTGTTCCATCAGCAGCACATACCGGTGTTTGACAAACAGTACACCCATGATCTAATTGAGCTATTCCCGATAAATCCCTTCCTGTTTTTACAATACATGCACCGTCAGTACAGTCATATTCTAAACATTGCAATACTTGTCCTTGTGCGTTTTTAAAATTAGTAAACGGTCCACACTCACGTCTAATAGTTGGCTCATCCGGAATTGTTGCAACAAGTTGACAAATCCACTCATTCGACGATTCATCACAATTTTGAGTTATACAAGCAAGCAACGTATTTTCATCATCAAAATGACTGAGCAACTCATCATAATTACTACACCGACCATCAAGCTCACAAGTAGATAAATCCGGATCCGGATCTTCTGCTTCACCTGGACCATCACATGCCAAATTAACAAGTATTAAACAATTTTCATAGGAGATAACTGAGTTTCTACTACAAAAATCTGCTCTATTCGCACACATATTTCCATCAAAATCAGGACCTGTAGGACCATCACTTGGACCTTCCACTTCTCCAGGACCAGGAATCGGACCTTCTCCAACACCAGGACCTGTACCTTCGCCAGGACCCGTACCATCACCATCACCAATGCCGTCGCCATCGCCAGTGCCGTCGCCAGTACCAGTGCCAGTACCAGTGCCAGTGCCAGTGCCAGTGCCAGTACCAGTGCCAGTGCCAGT
>JBLKOU010000051.1:0-7473 GCA_047603125.1 Candidatus Woesearchaeota archaeon
ATGAGCCCGCCCGGATTCGAACCGGGAACATCCGCCTTGTAAGGGCAGCGTTATAACCGTTAAACCACGGGCTCCTATAATCGTTGTCATAATACCCTCTTTATAAATCTTTTTATCAAACTTTGATAATTTATAAAAAATTATATAAACCATTTTTCCAAAAGTTACACAATAGATGAAACAATGATACAAAAACTTTATCTCGTACTCGTCCTTGTTTTAATGAGTGCAATTGCAGTAAGCGCGCAAGTAAGTGAGCGCGAAGAAGTATTTGCACAACTTTTACAAGAACGACTCGAAACAGCACTTGAGCACATGGAGCTTGTCAGCCAACGACTCAATGACTCTCAAATTGTGCAACCATACATGGAACGAATACGTACACTACATAGCCAAATTGAACCAGGCGTCACTGAACATGAACAACTGATTTCTACTCGAGATCAAGCAACACAAACGGTTCAAATGTTTCGTGAAGCAGTGCATGAGCAATTACAAGAAGAGCGAAGAGAACAAATTCGCGCAGAACTTGCAACACGCAAAGAACAAGCACATGAGCGAATTCGCCAAAGACTGCGAGAATACAATGAGCGAGTACTTGAACGACTTCCACTTCGAGAAGAAGCACAAACACAGCGTGAACAAGTCGCACAAACACTTCGAGAAGCTCTCACTAATAGAGAACAGCTCCGTCGAACACTTGCACAGCAACAACATCTCATAGATAAAGAACTCTTACAAGAACGAAGAGAACTCATTCAAGAGCGAATTGCATACATGCAAGAACAAGCTAACGAAACTGGTCGAGAATTATCCACATATATCCGAGAGCTTCAATCTGCAACGCGTGAACAACTTCAAGAAAAACGAGAGCAAATTATGCCTGAACGTGAGGATGAAGATGATGAATTAGCAAATGAGCAAGTTAGAAGATGTCCGGCAGCTGGTGCATGTGTTGAATTTGTTGGTGCAGATTCTTGTCCAGAAGCTGGTTTGCCATCTACGCACGGAGTTGCAAATCAATATGTTTGTTTAACAAATGGACAAGTTGATAATACGCAAGTTTGTTGTGTTCCTATGTCCGAAAGAGACTCAGAAGCTCCTGAAGAAAACAAAAGAGATTTATCTACATGTGAGAGTCGTGGTGGAGCTTGTGTTCGCCAAAATACTTGTGACGGAACTGTTTCAAGCGCAAGTTGTCCTGAAGATACCCAAGAATGTTGTTTGAGCGGGAGTACTATCAAGGATCGGATTGGTGATTCTGGAAATTTTCAAGAAGGTGTGAGTAATTGTAACACGGTCTGTACCAATTCAGTTCAAGAATGTCGCTCAGAAGGATATGAAAGTGGTGTTCCAATGACTTGTTCAATTGATGAAGACGCACGAGGATCGTATTGTTGCGTTTTACCTACAGGATAGAAAAATGAAAACAAAAAAACAACCAGTAAATATAACGATGATGTATAAAACAATATGTCTTCTTCTCTTAGCAGGATTTCTTGTTGCGTGTGACACACCGCAGGAAGTACCAATTATTGATGAACAAACAGTCGTTGATGATGAGATGATTCCAGATGCAAATGGACAACCAGTTGTAGAGGATGAACTTCCCGAAGTTGACCCGTCACAAGATGAAGTTGATCAAGAATTATATGAAGACTTTATTACTGAAGACGAATACGACATTGGAGATGTCATCTAATTTTTTTCTTTTTTCTTCCTTTTTTTCGGCTTCATCCAAAAATTGTTTTTCAAAAAGAGCACGCAGATTTTGCTCAAGAGTCCCACTTTGAGAATAGTGCAAAAATTTAGCTGCATGAATCGCTAAATTTTCTGATCTGGCTGCAAGGTGCTCTTTTATCTTATTTTTTGGATGAAGCCCTTTTTTTCTAAAAGTTAATAAATACAAAAAATATACAATCATTATGGCCTTTTCCTATAAACGCGTGCTGGCACTGCTCAATGTGTTTTTCCTCCTATTCTTGGGCATAGTTGCATTTGTCTGGCCAACAGAAAGTCTGGCAATCTTTGTTTATGGTATTGCGCTACTTCTCTTCTCAGGTGCAATTTCACTATTAAGTGCAGGATTGTATGCAAGAAAATTTGGATTCTCATATGCATATCCACTCAGTATCAGTATTGTTAATATAATCCTTGCAATACTCTTAATTGTTTTTGTTGACGTCTTTACACAAGTTATCTTTATTCTTATCACTGCATTTTTTCTTCTTATCGCACTTGCACTCATGGGAATTGCGGTGTTTCGACTCATACAAAAACGTTTTTCACCAGCTCATATTTGGCAGATTCTTATCTCACTTCTCTTTTTTACAGCTGGCTTTCTTATAATCACAAACCCTTTTGATTCAACACAAATACTTATACGTATAATTGGCGGGTGTATAATACTCTTTACACTAACCTTTTTTCTACGCCTTTTGCGCTAATCATTTTGAAGATATTCTTGTTCATACATATACCATAATGTGAAGAAATAGGATAAAATGAGTGGCCCGATTATAATTCCAAGAATACCAAAAAATTGCAGTCCCATAAAAACCCCAAGAAGCGTAATGAGCGGATGAATTTTACCAACACGCTCACTTAAGATTGGACGCAACACATTATCAACATTACTCAAAATTAACCCCCAAATAATAAGAAAAATTGCCATCCCAGTATTGTCTGTAACAAACAAAAACACACTTGCTGGAATCCATAGCAAAAATGGGCCTACAACGGGTAAAAACGAAAGTAATGCACCTAAGAGTCCCCAAAACACCCAGCCATCAAAACCTGCAATCCAAAAACCCAAACCAAGTAATAACCCCTGCAACACCGCAATTGTTCCGCTACTAATAATGAGTGCATTTGTCACCGTTGCAAATTTTTCAAGTAATTTTTGAGAATTTACTTTTGAAAACGGGACAAATTCAATAAAAAACTGTCGTAATGATTTTTGATTTCCTAACAAATAATATAAGAGAAAATACATAATGGTTATATTCAATAACAATTTTGTTGCGTTGCCAACAATATTTAAGAGTTGCTGTTGTATGTAAACAGCCATATTTGCAAGAATAGATTCTGCTTCTTGAGTGAGATTAAACTCTGCTAACAATTCAACAAACCCTTCGAGCATATTAAAAATAACTTCGCGCTTTTCTAAGACAGTAAACGCCTGATTTGCTGCAATCGTTCCAATGGTAATTAGTGGAAGTAAAATAATGAGTGCAGAAAGAACCATAATAACCGCTGCACTTGCAGCGCTATTCCATTTTCTTTTGCGAACCAGATAATTATATGGACCCTTTGTTAAAACAAAAAGAATTAATGCTGAAAAAATCGCAGTCAAAAAGTCGCTCATCGCATATAAAACAAACGCGGTCAATACGACAATTATTACTGTTGCTATTTTTTTTCTATGTGCATGCGTGTGCATATGTGCTACTGATAAGTTTTCCTTTAAATAATGTTTGGAAGATTAAAACGTGCTCAATCCACTCCATTCTTGGAATCGATAAAGCCAATACAAAAACAAACGTGAATCCTCATATGCCTCATATTCAAGAGTAAATGGATAAATTGTGAGAAAATAGTGCTCAACGTCTCGTGAAATCGCACTATCTATCGGCGCTAAAATACGCACATTTGTTTCAAGATTAAAGTCGCCAATATTTCTTCTTGTAAAATTTGCAGAACCGCCATGTATAATAACAACGTCATTTGTGCGAATAACCAGCATTTTACTATGAAACTGCTCACCCTGTGTATCATACCAGCGAACCTTGATATTTTCACTATAATTTTGCAATTCATGTGCTACTTGTCTATTTGGAACACCATTTTTTTCTCGGCCAAATGCATCTTTACTTGGATCTAACACAATAGTAACAAGAACCCCCCTATCTGCAGCTCGCTTGAGTGCACGAACAATATGTCTATCTGAAAAATAAAACATCGCCATATTAATTCTGTCTCCTGCAACCGTTGCGTCTATATCAAAAACTAAGGATTCTCTAATTTTTCCCTCTGTGAGAAGTTGCACACCAATCTCACCTTGTGTTTGTGTTGGCGAGGGTATTTCAATGTCTATTGGTGCAATTGCAGCCTCTGTTTTTAGCACATGGTAGGCAAACGCATCACTTTTTATCTGAAAGCCAATATTTGAGTGTAAACTACTTGGATTATGTGGATTTGCAGAAAGAATAAATGAAGTATAGGTGTCTTGATAATCCATCACTGCAACTTTACGATGGTTTGCTTGAAAGTTTAATAGCGAGAGAAACGACCTTGCAGTAACTTTTTGATCAGGATCGCCAAAAGGATGCGAAATCCACCCCGAACCTTGTTTTGGAATCCATTGCAAGAAAGGATAATAGAGTGTGCTCCAGAGTAAATTACTTGGACGCAGTTGACTATGAACCGTAAAATAAACCTGTACATCTTGCTCAATAGCTTGATCGATAAGGGGCATAGAATGCGAATGGTAAAACGTATTAAGTGGATCAGTTATAAGAATAGTCGTAGGTGGCCCGTCTTTTAAGTGAGCAAATAGCTGCTGGGTTACTGGAAGATAATCCGGATTGGGATCATAATTTGTACTAAGTAAAAACATATCTGTAAGTAAAAATTGCTCCGATGTATTCATATATGTGAATAATGTCTGAAAAATCTCATGATCCATTGTTTGATTATGGGTGATATCTGATAAAAACCGTATTTGAGAATCATTGACATAGATGGCAGGACTTTGATAGGAAACATTTTCTGCAAGCGGCTGAAAAGCCAAAAAACAGGCATGCAAAATAAGTAAGCTTACTATTGTCCAAAACCACGGGAATTTATTCATAGATTAATCTTTAATTGAGAAACTTTTTAAAGTGTTTGGTTTGTCACACACGTATGCCGTCGTCGCATACGCGCAGATGTCTCTCATCTTCGGTCGCGCCGTCGTCATTCATTAGCATTTATGCCGTCGTCGCATAATCAATGGCAACCTTCAAAAAGGATTGAACATTTACTACCATTCGCAAACCGCTCATGGCGTGGTTTGTTTTCATACATTAAATTTATGCCGTCGTCGCATAATCAATGGCAACCTTCAAAAAGGATTGAACATTTACTACCATTCGCAAACTGCTCATGGCGTGGTTTGTTTTCATACATTAAATTTATGCCGTCGTCGCATAATCTGGTATTGCGCCGGTCTTGAAAATCGTGAAGTACCTTCACGTGTGCTTTATTTGGCACAATCAAGCAAACCGGTCCCTTAGGGATTCCCGGTTCAAATCCGGGCGGCGGCGTTTCTTTCACTGATGTAGTAAGCGCGGGTCGTAGAAACCTTAAGAAAAAACATCATTTGAACGTACAACAAAAAGTACGTCACTGATAGTAACGCCGTAGCCCGCAGTTTACGTCAGTGACATACTTTCACAGAAATTATTGCCAAGCTTTTTAAAAGTAAACTTTTTTAAATATTCGCTTCAATGACGAAGTATGACTTGAAATGGTTTTTTACGAAGCAAAAAAATCCCGAAGAGTAAAATTCACATTCCTAATAAATTCGATAGTAAGGAATGGGTGTGTTCGTAACACTGGGAGTTCCGTTCATTGAAAGCGAACGGAGTGAACCATCAAGAATAAGAAGTAAGGGTGAAAAAATGAGTGTTGACGATTTGACAAGAAATAAGTTCATAAAATCTGTAGAAGAAAAAATTCGAACACAAGATGTTCAATTTAGTATTCTAAAATTAATCTATCTTATTGATTTAGGATTCAATAAAGGAAAAACTCATAATGCCTTATTTGCTTTTTTTGACACCTATTTTCCAACCATCCTTTTCGAATCTCAAAACATTGATAAATTAAAAAAAATTATGATTGAGACTAAAGGAGAATATGACTTCCTAATAAAAAAAACGTCATACTCTTTGGATTTAGGAATAAAAAAAAAGTATTATTATAATGAAATAAGTTCGCTTGTTCTATTAATGCTCGAAAATAAAAAAAATAAAAAAATATTAGCTGAAATAAATACAATGGAAAAAGAATTATTACATATTATTGCCCCTAACTTAAATATTCTTTTACCTAACGAAGTTTTAATTAAACTATTGATCCATACAACTGGTCTAAAAAGACTATCGCAACTTACGGGTTCGAAAATACAAGTGTTAGGTGCTGAAAAAGCACTACATAAACACAAAAAAGGTAAATCCACATCCCCAAAATACGGTTATATATATGAAGTTAACTTTATTAAAAAGACCAAATCTGGAAAATTAGCAAGATATTTTGCAAACAAATTGTCAATTGCTGCTAAAATCGACTACTTTTATAAAAACATTAATAAAGATTTTATAGATACTATTTATTCAAGCCCAATGATGAGTGATTCGACATCGCCTGAGGGCAATTTATATTAAAATGGAAAAAATATCTGAAGGAATTTATAGAAAAGATGGAAAGATATATACTATCAATAACACAGACAAATATAAATATTATGATGAGAACGTATTAATTCATCTAAATAATCGTTATCGTCAATGGAACCCATACAAAAGCAAAGTTGGTGCTTCAATAAAAAAAAAATTGAAAGAAATCCCTATTTCAAGAGAGAGTGTAATTTTATATCTTGGTTCATCCAGTGGGACAACAGTTAGCCATATAAGTGATATATTAACAAACGGAAAAATATTTGCAGTTGATTCTTCAAAAGAGATGATGAAAAAATTCATGAAGTTAGTTCATAACAGAAAAAATATCTTTCCCATATTAGAAAGTGCAAGAAATTATAAAAAATACAATATTCCCTCAGACACCTGCATTGACTTAATTGTCCAGGATGTTGCTTGTGTTGATCAAGTTAATATTTTAATTAATAATTCTGACTATTATTTAAAATCAAACGGAAAGGTTTTAATCGCAATTAAAACACAAAGTATTGATTCCATAAAAAAACCAGGCATTGTTGTAGAAGAACAAAAAGAAATATTAAAAGGCAAATTTAAAATATTACAAACATTAAATCTGGAACCATTCGAAAAAAACCACTGGCTATTATTCATGGAAAAAAAAGAATGATGTAAGGGCAATTTCCCTCATTTTTTAGTCTAATCAAAAACTTTCCAAAAACAAAGAAGAACATTTATAAATAACCTCGCATTGAAACTATTTGTGAGTGATAAATACGTCGGCGTCGGTGGAGAACTTCATGATAGCAATGTAGCTGTTCTAGATGAATCAGGAAATATAGTTTTAGCAATAAATGAAGAACGGTTAACAAGGACAAAAAAAGAAGGAAGATTTCCATTTTGTGGAATTAAAGCTACAAAATATCATGACGCAAAAGTTGTGATTGGTGCAAATTCAATAGATGAAGCAGTTTCTCAAGTGATTTTAAACATTCAGAAGTTGGCTACTCCCCTACATGAATGTAGGGGCATCTACGCCAACTTAAATTAACTT
>JBLKOU010000004.1:0-45037 GCA_047603125.1 Candidatus Woesearchaeota archaeon
CGCTCGTTGACTTTAAATCAACATAAGTTAAAATTATATTTAAATTTTTTGAAATTTTTTTCCAATGGGGGCTTCATTCAATACTTGTTTTTAAAAAAAGAGCACGCAGATTTGGCTCAAGAGTCCCGCTTTGAGAATCGTGCGAAAATTTGCCTACAACTTTTCGGATTCTCATCCTCAAGTTTGAAAGAAGCTTTCAAACAATCACCAAATTTTCTGAATTTGCTGCAAGGTGCTTTTTTTCCTTATTTTTTGGATGGAGCCCAATAGGATTTTTATTTATAAATATTGAAAAATTTTCAAAAATGTGGTCAAAAAGTATATGAAACGTAGTAGACTTTTTTCTAGTATGATACAATTGTCTGGCACGACTTCACAGCAAAACATTCGCTTGATGGGAGATTTAATTGAACCCTTTATAGTGAAAAAAATTCAAAAAGAATATCATACGCATTTTGTTTTTCGATGTGCAGACTTTCGAAATTATCAATCTTTTTTACGAATAAACCAATTTGAGAGTACTTGTATACAAGCTTTCAATAATTTACTAGAAAAATACTGGTCTTGTATTGACATAATTTACGTTAAAGTTAAGAATATGCCTGCATTCACACCTACAAAAGAATATTTTGATTTAATAGAACAATTACGAGAACAAAAAAATGAAATTATTGATTTTGAAATTTATGAAGTCAAATTTACTTCGAACTCTCAGTTGAAACCCATTCTATCATCAAAATCATATGACTGTATTTTGACTTTTGAGAAGATGTGTAAAAAAATAAGAATTATTACTATTTTGAGTACTGGTTTTTGTCGTTTACAAATTGAAGAAAAATCTTTTTCTCGAGAAGATTTCTTTATTAAAACACATTATGGTCGCTTGGAAAAATCACAGTATCGGTAGTTTTGCTAGGTGCATCAGTAAGGTTCGCATGTAGTAGTTGCTCAATTCACAAGAAATCAGACCTCGGTTTCATCCGGAGGGGCTAGAAAAATAGCCCCGCTCGGATTTGAACCGAGGTCGCCTGGACCAAAACCAGACATGATTGGCCGCTACACTACGGGGCTATATCGTGATGAGACTTCCAGCGACTTTATAAAGATTTTCATTCATATATTTCCTATGACATCCGTGGGAGCTGAGCAAATATTTGCAAAATGTCTTGATTGTCAAAATAAGACGGTTCTGATCATCTACGACCAGTCCTCAAAGACGGTAAATGCACTTTTAAGCAATCTTGCTATCAAAGCTGGTGCAAAGAGTGTGCGAAGCCAGAATCTGCTCACTCGCCCTGCAAATATAGCAGACATTCAACTAGACAACGCTCAGATTGTCCTTTTTGTCGCTTCTAAATATCCTGGTGAGGTACCTTTGCGCCGTCAATTACGAGAAAAAGCAGACCAAGAAGGGTTTATTTTCGGGGCAATGCAAGGTATAAGCCTTCCCATATTAAGTGAACTTTGGGATCAAGAGCAATCGTGGAATGTTGCAAGGGAGGTTTTTCAACAAGTAAATATGGCAAAAACGATTACTATTCAAAGCCCTGGTGGAACACAATTAACTTGCGAACTTGCACATAAATGGGTGTGTGCGACAAGTGATTTACGAAAACACCCCCAGCAAAGCTATAATATCCCTGGAAGCGAAGTCTATACTTGCCCAAAAACAGTCAATGGTGTTGCAGTCATTGATGGAGTGCTTGGCGATCATTTTACATCATTTGGACAATTGCAAAAAACGCCCGTTCATATACATATCACGGATGGGCGGATAACAAAACTTACTTGTGAGAACGCAAAGTTACAACAAGAACTCGAACAATATATCAAAACAGACGAGCATGCAAATCGAATTGGTGAGCTGGGAATTGGCTGCGCTGTTGGGATGAAACGCTTGTATACAAACATGCTCGCAGATGAAAAGTTTCCGGGCTGTCATATTGCATTTGGAAATCCCTATGGTGCAAAAACCGGAGCGAACTGGTCAAGTAGCGTTCATTGCGATGGGATTATTCTTAATCCAACGATATTTGTAGATGGTGTCAAACTTGATATTGAATCACTGGGAAAATGATTCGAGCATTTCTTCTTCCGTAAAATGAAGTTTTGCTGGCACAACTAAACTATGAAGTGGTTTTTGAAAATCTTTTTTGAGAATATTCTCACAGGTGTCATAGACAATTTGCTGATCAGTTGCACCTAGTCGTGCAATGGCAACAATTTTTGTTTGTGGTGTGAGAATGTTTTGTTTCTTTTTTTCTTCTAATTCGAATAATTGCGTGATTGCTTGATTAACAGTCATAAAGCGAGGTGGCTGCGGTGTATAGTCTTCTTTTTGCAATTGTTCTCGTGTTGGTTCACTTACTTTAATATCGAGGAGTACCAATGTATGAAGATTCTGCTCAAGATTTTGTGCAATCGTATCATAAGCAGATTCAGGCCGCCAATTTGCATCAAAAAAAACAAGGGATGGTGTTTTTCCAAATCGATAGAGCATGAGTCCCGTGTTTGCAATTGCACTAAAGACGGATGCATTATTGATAATCTGTGTTTGGATATTTTTTTCTTTTGCGCGTAAATATAAATCACTATGCGTTGTTGCACAAAAGACATCTCCTGCAACTAAAAAAACAACACTTTTTTCTTGTGCGTCTTTGAGAATAGTTTCTTCTGCTTGTTGTTCAACAAGTGTTCTGGGTGCAAGATGAATTTTTTTCTTATAATAAGCTTCTAATTCTTCTATACTATTGTGCATAATTGAGGTATAGTATTCTAAGTATACAACATCGGCATTTTGAATTGCTTGCAAGCCTTTGACCGTTATATCTGTTTTATCAAAAAGTCCAAGGCCAATAAAGGTGAGTGTCATAAAAACAAGAAAAAAACCCGAAGTTAAAAATGTATGGGTTTATTGGCTTTATCTAAAAATAAGGAAGAAGAGAACCTTGCAATAAAATTAGATGATATAGTTAGCGACAAACGTTTGCGATAATACGGCGAATATAAGACAGCTGTCTATTTGCCAAAAATGGGCTGCATATTTTCGGATTTTCATCCTCAAGTTTGAAAGAGGCTTTCAAACAATCGCCCATTTTTGTGATTTTACGCCAAGGTATTATCGCTTTTTAATGTCGTAGGCTAACATATCCGAAGGCTTAAAAATACAGATAAAATCCCACCCCTACTTATGAGAATAAAACCAGTTGTCAATTTACACGCGGGTCTTCGTTTTTGTGAAAATGGACAAGAAACGTTACCTGAACAAGAACTTCGCCAACAACTCGCCCCGGCTCTGTGTCGGGCGCATGTACGAACAGACGGGTCTGTTTATGAGGAATATTCTCCAGGCTATCAAAGAATTATTGGGGACTTTTGTATAAGGCAAACAGATTCTGGCTTTGTTAAGGAATTTGTTCTTTCTTCAGAACATTCTAGACAAACAAAACCTTTGTGCCCTTTTTATTTTGATGAGAATCACGCAATCAGACTTGATGATGAGCAGTCAACTATTTTTGAAGATGCCCATCCACTACTTGACTTACCGACATTTTACAAAAAACACGGTGTTTCTAATAAGCGCGGTATTATTCGAAGAAGACCAAACATTGAAGGAAAAGTAGAATTTCTGAGTCGATATTTGCAAAGATATCTTGAATCAGACGTCTGGGATGGCTTACCTCGAAACTCGCCAACAAAACATTTAGCACAACTCGAACAACTGTATGAATTTTATACAAAAGACAGTTTTATTTCTCAAGTTCGCCAACAGTTTTATGGTTGAATATTAATGGAATTTGGAAAGCACATAAATCCCTAGGCTGATGGGAAGCGCAATTGCAAGCTCGTAGGAATGTGTTGGCGTGAACTGATATCCTGGTGGTGTAGGAAGACGAGGTTCAACCAATGTTCTTGTCTGAATTGGCATAATTCTGGATTGTTTTTCTCTTTGTAAAGATGCAAGTATCTCGGGTGAGACGTTTGTATCTGCCTCAACTAAAGCACTAATATCGCTTGTTGTTCGGGAATTGTTAAAAGAAAAAGTTTGTTGTTTTCTTCGTAAATCTCTTGCATAAGTATTTTTCATGATACCTTGTTTTTAAGACTGTCCGGTATTTAAGCTTTACTCGAAAAAATAAGAAAAAGAAGAAAAAATTAAAATTTTTTGAACCGAGCAACTTCGTCAATGAGCTCAACATGTCCTAAAAATAATGATCGAGAGGCGTAATTTGTTACACCTAAATCATCAAGTACTTTTTCAGGATCTTCGCCCTTTTTGACTCGCTCATCATACTCTTCCCACAAATGACCTATCGGCTCACCCGTGGAATAGCAACGTATGGGAAACATCATCGGTACGATTTTTGTCGCGTAGCTCTCGCTTTACCTAAGTGATTAGGCTTAGAAGTTTCTTTTCTTCTAATATCTGCGACCAAGATTTGACGATCATATTCTAAAAGCTGCGCTCGTAATTGCTCATCTTTTGTATAGTCGACAATTGCTCTTCCAATTGCGTTTCTAATTGCATCAGCTTGGCCAGTTATGCCGCCGCCTTGCACACGAATGGAAATATTGATTTTCTTTCGAAGATCCCCTGCAATAATGAGTGGCTCTTCAATTTTTAATCGAAGCAATTTAGGTTGGTATTGTTCAAGTGGAACTGAATTAATTTTAATAACACCTGTTCCTTTTGTTACAGTCGCGCGAGCAATAGCTTGCTTTCGTCGACCGCTTTGATTTACTATACTCATTGTCTTCCTCCAAGTCGTTTTGATATTGTCTCAATTGTTACATACTTAAACACTGGAAGCTTTGAAATGTTTGCATCATCATATGAAACCGTTTCCTTTCCTGCAAATTGCTGCGGAACGCCAATATGACATTTAATTCTTGCAAATGCATCTTTTCCTTTTGATTGCTTATATGGTAACATTCCTCGAATCATTCTTTTTACTAAAAGATGTGGTCTTCTTGGAAAATATGGACCTTTGAGTGGTGTTCCTCGATGGTATCGTGCAAGCATTTTTTCTTCAACCTGTGTAGGTGTTCCAGAAATCACTGCTTTTTCACAATTAATAACATCGACAGTCTCACCATTAAGTGCTGCCTTTGCAACTTTGGTTGCAAATCGTCCAACTAATAAATCTGTTGCGTCAATAATCATTTTTTCACCCGATAATACGTAGTTTAGACCCCTTCGGGTTTGCTTTTATCTCGGATTCAATTGTTGTTATTGATCCGCCTGCGTTGACGATTTTTTGTTCTGCTGCGCTACTATATTGGTATGCAACAACATGTACTGGCTCACTAAGGACTCCGGAAGCAAGAACTTTTCCAGGAACAAGCATTTTTTCGCCAGACTTTGCATACATAGCTAATTTTGATATGTTTACATTGCGTCGCTGGCGCGTAGGTTTGTTCAAATCACTTGCGACACGTTTCCAAATAGGTGCCTGTACACGTTCTAATCGAATAATTAGTGTTTTTAACACATCGTTCTTTCGAATCATTTAAGTTCACCTGATAGTTTTTCTAATTGTTTATTCATTTGTGTAAGAGCTTCTTGAATCATTACATCAACACTGAGCTGACCCCATGACTCAACAACAAAAATAAAATCTGTTTTACTATATGTTATTTTTGCATTGTCTTTTACACCTAAATCGAGATTGAGTTTTCCATCTCTTTTGACAAATACTTCTTTTGATTTTGCATCCACAATATCTTTTGGAAGTACTTGAACTTTCTTTGAGCCACTTTCAATAGTTGGCAATTGTTGATAATATGCATTTCCTGGAGACCACTTAATGTGTTCTTTTCCCCGTCCAACAATTGCAGTAGCTTCTAATTTGATTTTTTGATCTTTGAGTAATTTCACAATAGGCATTTTTTCAAATGCACAAATTACTGCTGGATCTTTTGCCTTTAATTGTGAGGCATAGACAAGACCGGGACCTTGCGCTTCAAGAGAAATTTTTACAAAACTTTCTGCACGAAGCTCACCATCTTCTGGAAATTCTTCAGGATGTTTGTAAACCTGTAAATCCGTAACTAATGGTAATAATCCAAGGCGATGTGCGACAACTTCATCATAGACTGCACTTGTGTTCTCGTAAATTTCCACATCTTCAATAGCAAGCGTTGGAACAAGACTCATAATGGATCGTCGAAGTGCATTAACATATGCTGGTGTTGTATCGCTAAGAATACACGCCATTTTTCTCTTATCTTTTGAATAGGCAACTTGTGTTATTTTCATACTCGTCGTCCTCGCTTACCGCCTTTTTTCCGGCATGAATCGTGTGGGAGTGGTGTGACATCTTCGATGATACCAACTTTTAATCCCATACGCGACAGTGCACGAACAGCAGCTTGCGCTCCAGGACCAGGTGAGTTAGGACCATTATGTCCTCCAGGTGCTTTAATCTTTACATGAATAGATGTAATTCCACGCTCCATTGCAAGTTCAGCAGCTTTTTTTGCAGCAGCCATTGCAGCAGTTGGAGAGGACTCCATTCTATGTGATTTTACAACTTGACCGCCAGAAGCAAGTGCAAGTGTTTCAGAGCCAGTAATGTCGGTAATATGAATCACTGTATTATTATATGAGGCATAGATATGACAGATACCCCAACGAGTTGTTATTTTCTTTTTTGCGTCACTCATGCTTGCACCTCTTTTGGTTCTTCTTCATCTTCAATAGGAAGTTCAATTTCTTCATCAGCTTGTTCTTCTTGCTTTTTCTCTTCAGCCTTTGTTTTTGGCTTTTCAACCACAGGTGTCGAGCGCTCAGGGTGAGCTTCGTCTGCAAGTGTTGATCGTCCAACAAATGAGAGTGCATTTTCTTCATCAACACTCACCATGTAACTTGGCGCATCAATGACACGACCATTCACGGCAATGTGTTGGTGTGTAATAAATTGTCGTGCTTGTTTCATTGATCGTGCGAGCTTTTTTCGAAAGACGATTGTTTGTAATCGACGTTCTAATACATCAACAACTTTTAAATTAAGAATTGCAGATAATTGTTTTTCAGGACTTAAAAGACCATATCGTTTTGCCTTTTCAAAAATTTGCTGCTGCTCTTTTGTTGCTTGTTCAGTTGTTTGATAGTTGAGCTGTTTATAGTGCACAATGAGTTTTTCTAAAAATGTATTATGTTTGTGAATTTCTTTTTTATTTTTTAGACCGTACTCACGAGAAAGTGTTTTTTCTTGTTCAATTCGAGCCTTTTGCCAAGGATGCATCGGCGTTGAATATTTTTTCTTTGGTTTTTTTGGATCTCCCATTTTCTTTCACCTATGCTTTCTTTCCTCGCTTTGCAGCATTTGCTTTTTTCGCTTTCGTTCGTCTATGGTTTGAACTTGTTCGTTGACCACGAACTGTTAATCCCCATGCGTGGCGCATACCTTTGTATGATTTGACTTGTTTTTCACGCTTGACATCATTTTCTTGCGTAAATGTTAAGTCTCCGCCTAATAGATGTACATCTTGACCAGTTTCATAGTCTTTTTGACGATTAAACATCCATGTTGGAAAGCCTTTTGGCTGTAAGATTAATTCACTCATTGCTTGTACTTTTGGCTCTTCAAGTAAACCGAGTTTTTGCACTCTATCAACACCAGTTTTTACACAAACTGCGTTTGCAAACGATTTACTGACACCTTTAATTTTACAAAGGGCAACAAGTGTAGGTTTTGTTCCGTCTAAGTCGGTATTTGCTACACGTACAATGTATTTTATTTTTTGTTCTGCCATTATTGACACCTTTTTTATCGTATAACAGAGTAAGAAGACAGCATTATTGCCTCTCACAATGTCACAGGTCGAAAAATTTCTTTTTCAGTTTGTCCCCGCGATTATATGTTCAAAATGCCTTAACATTTCGACATTGTGGGTTCTAGAATGGAGGATTCGGGGTTGGTTTATAAATGTTTTGGCCTTTGCTTTTATAAAGGGGTGTGGGGTAAGTTACGGATGTTGATTGCAACTCCACGACTCTTCTTAATACAACGCTGCGCCAACAAAAGCAAAAAACAGTGCGAAAATAAAAAAGAGCAAGAAAATCGGAATCGATATAAGTAATCCTGCAACCACTGAATATCCGTAAACAGCAAACGCGCGTTTGAGAAAATAATCTGAATTAAGCCAACCCTTGTAGCTATATGTATCTTTTTTTGACTTTGTCATAGCAGTATGTGTGTTGTTGGTATTTATGTAGTTTTCTTTTTTTGTGCTGTGTTGGATAAATCAATAAAATAAAGAAGACATATTACTTATATTATATACGTAAAATTTAAATAATAGGTAGTGGTTTCTTAGAGTACTATGGATAGAACACTCGTTGCATATTCGTTAAGTGGTCATAAAAACGCTCTCGAACTTACTCGAAAAATTTATGGATATACGGATAGTTCCAATCATGGCAAATATGTCTATGAACGAAAAGGCATACTCTCAGACATACCCTTTGAAAAAATTGCACGCGGCGCATTTTTTATTGACCCAAAATATAAAAAAGAAGTAGTTGCAAAATTCCAAGAACTTGGTTTACAAATCAAAGTATTTGATATCAAAATCAAAAATTAATCAACTGGTACATCTTTTTTTGTTTCTTCATTTCTTTACAAAAATAAAGTCGCAAGTGTAAACAAAATAAAGCCTGCAAATAGCACCCACCCTTCCCAGGTATCCAGTCGTTTTTCAGTGAACATGAATAAAAACATACATATTGTTAGCACAACTAACACAGGAATCGCAAAAAATAAGACATGCGTTGTTAATATAATTGGACTTATCAAAGCTGGAATGCCAAAGACAAGTAATATATTAAACATATTCGACCCGAGTACATTGCCGACAATAAGCGTATACTGATTTTTTTTCAAAGCAGACAAGGCAACAGAGAGTTCTGGAAGCGACGTACTTATAGCAATAACAGTCAAGCCAATAATGGAGGCATCAGCAAAAACTGCAATTGTCAAGACAAGTTCATTTACACTATATACTGCAACTTCTGAGCTTGCATATAATCCAATACTGCCAAGTATGATAAGTCCGTATGTTTTGAGTGTGACGGATTTTGTTTCTTGCTTTGGTGTAGCTTGCTGTGTTTGTAAAAGATAGTACGTGACTCCTATAAATAAGACAAGAAAAAGAAATGCATTTATTCGTGTGATTACTCCATTTGCGCTCATAACTACGAGAAAAAGAAAAATAATTCCGGCAAGTGCGCTTTGTTGATATAAATCGCGTCGTTTAATAGTAAATTGCTTTGCAAAGATAATAGCGATTCCTAATACAAGTCCGATGTTTGCGATATTTGAACCAATGACATTCCCGCCAACAAGCTCAGATGTATCTCGAAGTACCGCAATTATGGCCAAGAACAGTTCAGGAAGTGATGTTCCTAAAGAGATCAGAAAAAAACCAATGATAAATGGTGAAATTCCGTATGCGAGGCCGACGTGTACGCTGTTTTGAACAAACATATCTGCAAAATACAGAAGAAAAAAAAGAGAAATCACTAAGAGCACAAGAAAGCCAATTTCAATCATGTATGAACTTACGCAATGATGATTTAAAAAGTAGTAGTTGTGTTTTTTATTTGAAGAAAATTTAAAAATAAAGCCCCATTCCTCCAAAATATGACAATCAATAGAATCATTGAACAATTTGAAGCTGCTAAAAAGCGAGTAGACTCCGTTGCCAAAGGTTCGGAGCTTATCCCTCACTTTCAATCAAAAACAACAACAGATTCATATAATGAAGGTGAAGGTGTTTTTTACAAACCGGGAAATTTCTTAGTATATTCATTTAAAGGCCATGGTGAACTACGCCCCGCAACGCCAACAGAAGTCTTGGATAAATATACCTTTTATGGATTTGAGCCAACAGATTTGGGCTTAGCCGTTACGGAAGCAACAAAAATATTAAATGATTGGTATCAAGTACACAGACCTACAAAAACAAATTCTTAGTCTTTGAGATTCGAGAGGTATTCACACACACCTTTATAGATGTCAATAGTTTTTTGACAATTTTTGATAGGACAAAATTCATTAACAATATGGCACGCTTTCTCTGCACCAGCACCAAATACGACTGCTGCCTGGCCTTTTTCGGTGTGAAATATCATATCGTTTGATCCATTCGTAATTGTTTTTTGTGTAATTCCTTGTTTTTCAAATGCGTGTACAAGTTCATTGTCACTGGGCTGATAACAAGATGGAACGTTGCTAATAATGCGTATATCGGGCTGTTTTTTTAGATATGCGACAAAAGCGTCGTGCGTTTTAGAAGTTGTTCGTATGTCTCCTTTTGCAATTGCTTGAGAGGGAATGACATTAATAGCAACACCTCCCTGAATAATTGTTGGAAAAGAGATTGTTGCGGGTGTAAAAATATCTTCTTCAAGGGGAAACGTTTTCAAATCGTCGTGAATTTGTTGTATTCTTTTAAGAAGAGCTGTTATTGCATTTTCTCCATGCTCAGGCTCACTTGCATGATGTGCTTTTCCTTTGGCTGTGAGTTCAAAAAAAAGCGACCCCTTATTTCCCACGCCCAGATATTTGGCATCCCTGGGTTCACAAATAATCGCATATGTTTTTTGATAGGAATAGTTTTTTTCAAAATACTCAGTCACTTGCTGGGATCCTGATCCGTCCACTTCTTCGTTTGTTACATAGAGGAGAAATATATCGAGGTCTTGTTCACAGAAAAAATCAATTAAGAATAAGGTAATTGCCGTAGAAATCTTCTCATCACTCACACCAAGACCATAATAGTTTTTTTCATCCTTTTCTAATGTGAACGGGTCAGTCTTCCAAAGTTTGCGATCACAAACAGGAACGGTGTCCATGTGACAGTTAAAGAGTACGGCTCTATTTGATCCTTTGTTTATATGAATGATGATATTTTCTTTGTGTTCTGTGAGTATCACGTTTTTATTTTTACAAAAATTCTTAATGTAAGCTGCAAGTTTTTGTTCATTTCCTGAATACGATTGTATTTGAATAATATCTTGGAGGATTGTTTCGTAGTTCATGTGGTTTATTTATCCAGTATGGGTCCTCCAATTAGCTTTAGTATGTGGCACATTTTTCTGATTTTATCCCATGAAAGTGCAAAAGAGATTCGTATATGATCTGTGTTTTGACTAAATGCACTCCCTTTAACAACCAGAAGTTTGTGCTCTATGCATTTTTGATAAAATTGTTCTTCATCCCCAACAAAAAGATAAAAATAAAAAGCACCCCTTGGATACGTAAACTGATACAAATCTTTTAGTTCCTGCGCAATAAAATCGCGCTTTTTTTTAAGTTCAGTTATGTCAATTTGAGTATCAAAACACGAATTTATTGCAACTTGGGTACTATGTGGCGCACAAACAAATGTAAATTGTTGCAACGCTCGCAATGCCTCCATATCTTTGGTTCTTCCTGCCAAATACCCAATACGAAGCCCTGTTAGTGCAAACTTTTTTGACCAACCGTCAATTACAATAGATTTTTCATATAAATCTCCTATAGAAACAAATGTGGAGTCGTAATCAAATGAACGATATACTTCGTCACTAATGATATAGATATTGTGTCTTCTTGCAATTTCAACGACTTGCAGTAACTCTTTGTGGCTGTAGACCTGGCCAGTTGGATTATTAGGTGAGTTGATTATAATAGCGCTCGTTTTTGATGTAATATTCTTTGAAATTTCTGTCAATGATGATACAAAAACTGGTGTGACATTTACATATTTTAGTAGCTCGGGATATGAAACAAAATAAGGTTCAATAACAATGACTTCTCCTTCTAGTAAATTAAATGCAAGAAAAAGTGCCGCGCTTGCACCGCTTGTTACTATACAAGATTGCGCATGTGTATATTGGTGTATGATTTTTTCTTGGAGTTGTGCAATACCATTAGTTTGCGTATACCCTGTTTTATTTTGATCAATAGCTTGAATTATTGCATCTTTGATTGAGCGGGGAACTTCAAAATCGGGCTGTCCAATAGTGGCATTTAACGCGTCAGGTATTGGTTGAAATGATGCCCTGATTTTTGAGTCATTTATTTTATCTAAATTCATTGTATTCCCCTAATTCAATAACAGTGTATTTTGTTTTAAGTTTTTCAAGTGCGCATATATATCCTTGACGGTTATTTTTTATATTGACGTCAATGTGAAACATATATGTCCCTAACAAATCTTTTATTGGTCGTGATTCTATTCTTGATAAATTAAGATTCGCATCATAAAATATTTTGAGCATTTCATATAGCAAACCAGGCCGATCAATTTTAGGTTTGATGACAAGCGTTGATTTATCTCCTTTTTTATTTGCTTTTTGAGACACTATGATAAATCGTGTCTTATTTTGTGAATTATCTTCAATATTTCGTTCGTATATTTGTAGATTATAAAGCCGAGCAGCAAATTCTGTGCCTATTGCAAGACAGTTCTTTCGCTTGTTTTCTTTAATTTCTTTAAACGCTTGTGCGGTACTAGAAACACGTTCAATCTTTGCGTGCGGATATTTTTTTAGAAAATTTGTGCATTGTGCAAGCGCTTGCGGATGGCTGAGTATCGTCTCAACAGTATCTACTCTATATCCTGCGGCACAGTGTGAAATTGGTGCGATGATTTCTTGATTGATTTTAAGCTTATGCTCGACGACAATATCACACACATCGGCAATCGAGCCGCCAATTGAATTTTCAATTGGAAGTAAGCCACAAGTTACTTCATTATTCTCAATCATGAGAGCTACATTTGAAAAAGTGTGAGCGTACTTAGTTTCCATTCCTAATTTTGAGGCAACAAAATCTGAAAAGCTTCCTTTCGGTCCTAAAACCGCGATTGATGTGTGTAACGATTTCAATAATTTTTGAGATTCCGTATAATGCTTCTCGAGTATTTGAGGAAGTTTTTTCTTAACTTTTTCAAAAATGTCGATATATTCTTTTTCGTTTTTTTTGGAGACTGCTTGCGAGAGTTTTTTTGTATTTGTTATAAAATTTTTAAGAATAGGAATGAATGCTTTATTCTCGAATTGAATATGCGCATACATAGTTGGTTCTTGTGCAAATATTCGCGAAATGGTGTCAATTAATAATTGAAAATAAGGTGTGGTAAAATCAAATACGTTTATATTTTCATGACTATCTGCAAGAGTCTTGGCAAAAACAATTCCTGTGAAATGACTTAATGCCTGTACATACGCCATTGCCTTTTCATGTTCCTCTTTTGTAGTATGTATGATTTGTATTGAGTTTTCTTCTAAAGTTTGTAGTAGATCGATAAGCAATTTTGGTGTCTTACATACACATACTATTTTTTTCTGTGCATCAACGCCTGGAGCAAAAAGAGGATGAAGATATGCACTAGGGCAAGAAAGCGTATCTAGAGGCGCGTTCATGCTGCTGGATGTGTCTATGACGACTTGATTCGTAAGAACTTCTTTTAAATCTTCAATAATTGCTCGCGTTTTTTCTTGAGGAACGCATAATAATATATGGGAACTATTTTTTGCGTACGTTTTTAATTGCGAGTAATTCTTTGAATTAATTACTTTTGCATCTTCAAAAATACTTCGAAAAAAGGAACCTATTTTGCCAGTTCCTCCGATAATGAGTATATTCATTTTCCCATGATTTCTCTTTCAATTCTGTGAGCGTCTTCTATAATACGTTTTACGATGTCTTCTACGAGGTCAGGGTTGAGCGAGAGTTCTTGAGCAAGTTTTCGCTTGTTCTCAATAATTTCTTTTTCTCGTTGTGGCTGATATCTATCTACATTGTTTTGACTTTTGTATGCTGCAACTTTTGGGATGAAAGCCATTCTTTCAGCTAAAATCATAAAAAGAGCATTGTCCAATCTGTCTAAATGTTCACGAATTTCTGTCAGTTCCATGTGTATCACACTGCATATGTCTTTGATGATATATATAGTTTGCGACATGTATCGCTCCGATAATTGATTTTGTAAACGGCATTCCTGGAAGTCTGCCCCCATTTTTTGAACCATCAACTTCGCATTCGCCTAAACTGAATATTCTTTTATGCGGTACGATTAAGTGATTTGGATCAGTTCTAAAACCGCCACTGGTGTAGTGAAAAACAGGTCTTACTTCGAGCGGTTTTCCTCCGTTAAAGTGTTTGGATGTAAAAAAGCACTCTCTTGCGTTCATTTGCTCAACGATTTTTGGGAATATTTCGTGGTATGTGTCTGCTCGTAGATGTTTTTCTAGCTCGCTTGAAAAGAACTGCTCTCCTGTACGAGTTTTAAAGATACCTCTTTGGACTTCTTTTCCTGTTAAAACATCGCGTCCGTTAAGATATCCAAATGGATGGATGAAAAATGAATCTCGATGTTCGACTGAGCTATCTGAGGCAGTAAACAACTCATCACCTTGGTATTTAACCGCATCACTAAGGTGCAAATATGGTGCAAATCCTCCAATTGCTAAAACTATGTATTCTGCCTCATATAAAGTGTTTTCCGTGGTTGCTTGTGCATGGTGAGAAAATTCTTGCACTGAAATGATATGATTATCGGTATGAATTGGTCTAATTTGTTGTTGTAATCTTTTTAGGATGAGGTGACCTCCTCTTGGTTTTTGCTCTTTTGGGATGATTCCAAAAGATTTTGTCAGAAAGTCAATGTCTAGCTCTTCAAAAAATTTTTCTACGAGTGGTGAATCTTTGTAGTAGGATAATTCATTTTTTGAGCAATTCAGACTTTGTTGAGAAAATTCGTACAATTGTTCAGGTTTTTTTACAATTCGACAATGCCCGTAACTCTTTGATGAGGTATTTGCAAGAGGGTTTCTTGTGTCGCAGACGTGTACGTAACTAATATCTCTTTTTCCTAATTGGTACGCGAGTGAGGAGCCAGCAATACCGCTTCCGATGATTAAGACTGTATTCATGTTCTTTGGTTTTAATCAGTGGTCATTTTTTACTATGTGGGTAATTAGGGAATTTATATTATCGCCTTTTTTATTAGGGAGATTAGTAGTCCTGCTATCAGTATACCTACAGGAATTGAGTTAGGTATTTTCAACCCAAATAGTGTAAAAGCGATGAAAATAAGAACAATTCCGCCTGTTATTTGCAATAGTTTTAAGTCAAGTAGAGGTAGGATACTCGCACCTATTGCTGCGGCCAGCACTAATGCAAACGTGGCAATACAACTTGCCACAAGAACAGAAAAAACATTTTGTTTTACTGTTCCTCCCAATGTTGCTGCTAAAAAGAGCGCTGTCGGTCCTGCGATAAACAAGAGTCCTATTAGGGGTGCGTTTTTTAGTGTTAAAAAGCCACTTGCTGCTAATATGGAGATATGGCCAGTCATTGCTGGCAAGCTTAAGACTTGTGCTAGTTGCTTTGTTTTTTGTGAAAGTATCATATATTCTTTGATGTTGGACGCCCTCTTATATCTTATTGAAGATTATTCAATATATAAACAAAAAATATATAAATAATTGAATATTATACGAATATTGTGAAAGACATACGGCAAAAATTAGTTGCACTGTTCAAACAAGGCTATTGTACTCCTCAGATTGCTCGCTTGGCAAAGAAACTTAATGAACCTTCAACAACGCTGCACTATAATATTAAAAAACTAGAATCTGAGGGTGCTATAAAAGCGTATAAGGCTGTTTTTGATTATAAAAAAATTGATGAGGGTCATTGTTCGTATATTCTGATTAATTTATCAAAAGATAATTATGCCGATCCAGAAGACGTTTCGAGAGAACTTGCAAAAGACACTAAAGTCGAAAGTGTTGATATTTGCACAGGCGATTACGAATTATTAGTAAAATTACGTACTAAAGATATTGATCAATATTATGAATGGGTCAAAGCTCGTGTGAAAAAATTTCAATTTGCAAAAACATATTCTTTAACGTCATTAAAACAGGTGAAAAGTGAGTTTGTGTGAAGCAAAATGTTTATATAGCTTCTATTCATACCCTGTATATGAAAAAAATATCTTCGAATCAAGTTATTGCTGATCTTATAATGGGTCAGACAGGTTCTTCGCTTGAGAACTATAAAGCGCAAGTTCAACAAATATAATCGCTTTCAAAATCAGAACAAATGAAACTTGCAAAACAAGATGAGTTCCCGCAAACATGGAATGAACTTTTCGAAGATTCTTTAACAGAATGGTTTGAAACCGAATTAGATTATTCTACTGATTTTATAAACAAAATTTTTGATAGCGGGCAAGGTTTCATGACGCATATTGGATTGAAACATAGTGAATTAGTACGCCAATATCTATCTGGGAAAATGCCAAAAGAACATAGTGTGAAAATAGATGCTATTCGAAAAAATCTCAAAACACATCCTCGAATAATTGTTTTGACTGCTGACTTTAACGAATTTTCTATTTTAGATGGTGCGCGAAGGACTGTTGCATTCATTCTAGAAAAAAAGCCCATCCCTGTGTATATTGGGAGAAGGGATGAATTTTCATCACTACCAAATTTTGGAAAAAATTAAGATTATGCTGAGGTCTCATATGAATACGGAAGAAAAATTTGAATTAATCAAAAGAAATACTGAAGAAATATTAACTGAGTAGAGTCTTAGAGAGCTTTTAGAGAGTGGAACTCCTTTAAAACATTATATTGGTTTTGAAATTTCGGGAAAAATTCACTTGGGTACTGGTTTAATGTGTATGTCAAAAGTCAAAGATTTTATGGATGCAGAAGTTGAATGTTCTGTGTTCTTAGCAGACTGGCATAGTTGGATTAATGACAAGTTAGGGGGAGATTTAGCTGTCATTAAAAAAATAGCAGTGGGCTATTTTCAAGAAGGATTAAAGGCCAGTTTGAAATGTGTCGGGGGAAATCCAAGTAAATTGAAATTTGTTTTGGGTTCGGATTTGTATCATAATAACGATGATTTTTGGTTAACAGTCATTGATATAGGAAAACACACTAGTTTATCACGAATTGAGCGAAGTATAACCATCATGGGAAGAAAAGAGGGTGGTGCTGTTGATTTTGCAAAACTGATGTACCCTCCGATGCAAGTCGCTGACATATTTATTCAAGGTATTAATATGCCGCAAGCAGGGCTTGATCAACGAAAAGCACAAGTCATTGGACGAGATGTTGCAGAAAAATTATCATTTAAACCTCTTAAAGATATTAATAGAAATATCATTAAGCCATCTGCTGTCCATCATCATTTGATTTTAGGCCTTGGGCTGCCACCCGAATGGCCGCTCCCGAAAGAAAAACTTCAAGAATTATGGTCCACTTTGAAGATGAGTAAGTCTAAACCAGATATTTGTGTTTTTATTCATGATTCTCCAGAAGAGATTCGGCGCAAAATGAAAAAAGCGTTTTGCCCAGAAGGGGAAGTTGATTTTAATCCTATTTTGGATTGGTGTAAGAGTTTGGTATTTCCTATTTGCGGAAAACTTGCTATTTTACGGCCTGAAAAGTACGGGGGTAATGTTGAGTATACTTCGTACGCCCAATTAGTAAGTGATTTTCTTGAGAAAAAATTACATCCCATGGATCTTAAAAATGGTGTGGCTGAGGCTATTATTGCGATTTTAGAACCTGCGAGGAAACATTTTGCGCAACCCCACGTCGCAAAAATGCTTAAAGAAATGGAAGAATTGATTGTAACGCGGTGATTTTCTGTACTATTTGAAGAAACGAAAGGATTAAAAAGTAATTAGTTTATTTATCCACTATGGTTTGGTTTTTTCGTCATCATCGGTTCTCTAAAGCAGAAGAATTTAAAGATTTACTTGAGCAGGTGTTCGAGGATATTGAAAAAGAGGGTGTGGATTATAAAAAAATACAAAAGTACATTCTGTTTATAACTAAGGGAAGCGTTTTTGTTACAGATAGTATTTTTTCGGAGATTCGAAAGAAAATAAATGATTTTCAAATACATTTAGAAAAAGACGGACAATTATGTGATTATTTTCTTGAGATTCTTGCTTCGATAGAAAAATCAAATCCGGATTTGTCAAGTTCAGTTCTTGATCCACTACATGAAAAAGTTTCACAGCTAGAAGCGAATCTCGATGATCTGTATACATCTTTTTCTAATATAATTGAAAAATTAGATAAGCTTCAGAAGGAAGCGGGCGAACAAATTAAGCATAAAGAAAAAATTCAAGCTCTTAAGCAAGAAATCCTTGACGAAAAAACATACAAAATGGAAGTAGAACTTCGTGCTAAACTGAGTAAATTGGAGGCGAAAAAATCAGTTGAGGATTATCAAAAAAGACGGGATGAATTGAAATTCGAAATTGAAAAAATATCTGAGGGAGTAAATACAAAATTTGAGGAAATAACTAAACTTTCAGAAGAAATTTATGAGATAATAGGATATTTTTCGGCATTTATAGTAAAACATTATCATATCATCGATGAGTATGAGAAAAAGTTTACTATGGACAAAGAGTTTTTGGAGAAAAATTTTTTCTATAAGCAGGATAAGACTCTGAAACCTTTACATAATGATTATTTGTATGTCATTAACAAAACTTTAGATACAAAACAATTGTTAACTATTTATAATTATTTGTTAAGTTTATTAGCAGATATAGGTAAGACAAAGTCGTCAGACTTTCCTACTCGCATTCAAATAATGAACAAAAATTATGTTCGGGTGAAACAATTAGAAAGTGTAGTTAATTCTTTAAGAAAAGATCTCGAACTTTTTGAAGATAGTAATTCTGATGATGATTCTAAGATTAGAACGATTTTATGCGGAAAACTATCTCTTGATTCTCCTATTGATAAAAAAGTCGAGGGACTCATCAAAGGATATTCATATGCAGCTTTGGTGAAGGCAGGATTTGAGGCAGTTGTTAAAAGTGGAAGTAAGTCCAATATAGTTCTAAAAGAAGTCGAACGACATGGTCGAAATAAAATACTCTTTTATGAAAATAAATACGACGAAAAAGTATATCTTGACAAAAATGGCTACGGATGGAAACTTGATCTTTCACATAAAGATGGTCCTCATTTTGATATTCAGAAAGGTGATGCACGTATACCAAAATCAATGGATCAACAGGAAGAAATTGGTAAATATTTTAAAGACTTGAAGAATATAGATCATGTAAATACATCACTCTGGAAAAATCCGAAAAAGCAAAGAATTCGAATTTGGGTTTCTTAAATACAATTGGAGTCTTATTCAAGAAAGCGTTCTATAAAACCTCTTTCGAAGTTTGGCCTGATAAAGCCCATTTGAATATATGCTTCTTTTAAGGAATGATTCAATGCAAACTCTTGTCTAAGTAATTTCCAGAGCCCTCCTCTAGAACTTTCCATTTCAATGGAAAGTTCCTTATAATCCATCAATGGTGAAAGCGTTCTTCTATCGGTAGTTTTATAACCAAAAGTATGAAATTGTAAACCTTTTTTATAATCACGGGCAATCAAAATTTGATCGCAGATATTGTTAAGTTGTCTCCTGGCGACTTGAATTGTTTCCCGAGATGTTTCAGCGTCAGCAAAATAATTATATTTGGCCATCTCTCTTCCGTTATTAGATATTGTGGAAAAGCCGGTCCCAATATCCAGGAATGGGCCGAATCCAGATTTAGAAAAAACCTCCATTCCAATTTTTTGTAATCCGAATTCTTCTGCAAAATTCAATTCACTCTCATCCATACTTTCGAGTTTATTATATACTGCATCTGAATACATGTTCATCGCTCCACCACCACACCTAAAGGTTGAATTTTCGCAATTGGGTATGCAAGATTATGTTGTTGCAAACAATCTATTGCTGAATGTATATCTCTGTATCCTTGGGCGATTTCATCTGCCATAAGATGTGCGGAAACATTAAGTTCGATATTTGCAAATTTTCGACGATATTCGCCTTTTCCAAATTTTCCATTTAAATTGTTTCTTGCAAACTTTCGGCCAACACCGTGGTTTATAGTATATGCAGTACTGGCGACATCAGGACCTCCAATTACAAGGTAGCCTGGTGTGGTGGCAGTCCCGGGTATGACTCCAAGGTCACCTGGATGTATTTCTTGAGTTCCTTTTTGAACGATATAAGAACCATTATCCTCTCTGATGGTATTATGTGGTATATCTAAAAGAAGACACTCATCAGTTCCTAAATTTTTTAGAAAACGTAGTGCAAGTATTTCTCTGTTTACTTTAGCGTATTGTTGAGCTTTTAGAAACTCATCTAGATAATGATGGTTTGAAACTTGTCGTGTTCCATTTTTTTGAAATTCTGTAAAAACAGCATATCCTTTCAGTCTGGATCCGCTATGAATGAGAAGTAATGGTTTATCTTGTTTAATTCCAAAGCTGTTTAATGCCGCTTGATTTGTGACATCAAAAACAGCATATATATTTGCAAAATGATTACCTTTGCCCAAAGTTCCTGTTTTAGAATGGGGTGAAGCGGCGTTGGAGAGCTGGCGTACCATTTTGCTCAATTTATCCCTTTTTAAAGCTCCTTTGGAATAAATTCGACGTAAAGGAATATCTAACTGACTTAATCTATACCCGCACCCTATATCCATTCCTATAAATTGAGGACTAATGGGCTGATTTTGCGAAATTTGAAGTGTTGTACCAGTGGGTAGGGTGTTTGAAGGGGTACAATCTGGAAGAAGAGCTGCGCGTTCAATTTCAATGTCTCGAGTTAAACTGGCAATATTTTGAATTGCGGATTTAATAATATGGTCGTTTGTGTCGCTTGGAATTGCAAGTTTCATTATTACGAGAAAATTTGGACAGCTTATAAATGTTGTTATTCTTAAGTAATGATTTTTCGATAATGGTTTTTAGTAGACTTACTCACCCTATAAACCCTCCTTTTTGCAGTTGCCAGAGCTTATGATAATGGCCCTTTTTTCGCAATAATTGTCGGTGAGAACCAATTTCTACAATCTTTCCTTTGTGCATGACAACAATTCGATCAGCATGCATAATTGTACTCAATCGATGAGCAATAATGATGGCAGTCCTATTTTTCATCAATTTTTCTAAATCTTTTTGAATTTGGTGTTCAGTTTCACTGTCCAAGGCAGAAGTTGCTTCGTCAAGGACAAGGATTTTTTTATCCGCTAATATTGCCCTAGCAATAGAAACACGCTGTTTTTCACCGCCTGAAAGCTTCACACCCCGCTCTCCAACAATTGTTTTTTCTTTTTTGGGTAATTTTTCAATTATTGAGTCTAGTTGTGCAAATTTTAGTGCTTTGAGAACATCTTTTCTTTTCGCCTGAGAATTTGAAAAACGAATATTCTCATAAATGCTTTCATCAAAAAGTATTGCTTCTTGTGGAACGACACTCATTTCTGATCGGAGAAATTCAAAATCATAGTTTTTAATAGGGATGCCATCAACTTTAATGAGCCCCTTATCTACATCTTGAAGACGATAGAGTAATTTTACTAATGTGGATTTTCCACTTCCTGATTGCCCTACAAGTGCAATTTTTTCTCCGGGTTTAATAGAGAGGGAAACATTTCTAATTGCTTTTAAAGATCCATATGAAAATGAAATGTTTTCAAATTCAACTGATCCTTTAGTAATTTTTCTTCGGATGGGCTTTTTGATGTTTGTAATTTCTGAATGCTCCCTTCCATATGCAAAGAGATCCTCAAAATCAGTCATACTTCGAGAGACTTGTCTGAGTCCTCCTGCAAATTCATATACATTTCCTATGAGTGACCAAAATGAGTTAAAAATAAAAACCGTCGTACCTACAGTCATTCTTCCTGCTAAGTATTCATGTACGATTAAGAATAAGATAAGTATGAAGCCAACATTTAAGATAAAAGATTGTCCTACATCCACAACCCTCCATGCGTTCCAGTACGTGAGTTGGTTTTTTCTTGTAGCTTCCGTTTTTTTATGATGTTTTCGTAAAATCGTTTTCTCTTTTCCAAAGAGTAAAACGGATTGTATATTTGTAAAAACATCACTAATAAAGCCTTTTTCCAGATCTTCTGCTTCATTCATTGCCAGATTTTTCTTCTCGTTTGCACTTTGACGCCAGTAAGTAAATATAACAAAAATAAACATCGTAACAAGTATGATAAGAATTGTGAGTTTACTATAAAACCAAATAAATACGACAATCCAAACTGTTTTGAAAAAAAAAGGAAGAAAATTAAAAACAATTGTGTCCGTAAAACTTTCAATAGCACTTCCACACCGTGTTAAACGAGAAATTAAGCTTCCTGTTTTATGATTGGTGTGAAACCTATATGAAAGTTTAACAATATGTTCGAAATATCTTTTTTTAAGTCGTTGAATAATTGTGGTTTCCACTTTATTAACAATGGTTAATCGCAAAAAACTACTTATCATTCGCAAAATAATAATACCAATAAAAACCGCAACAACAAATCGAATTGTTTGTGCTATTATTTCACCTTGGGAAGCGTCTGTCTCAATGATTGTATCGAGTATGATTTTTAGAAGAAAATTCTCAAAAACGTACGAACCCTGAATAAAGATCATGAGAAGTAATAAAAGTGTTGCCCACATCCACATCCCTTTAAAGAACGAAACATAAATCTTTAAATTATACCAATAATCGACTCTTTTTTTTGTCATAGTACTTAGTACCAGCAAACCCCTAGGTAAATATAATCGTGTTTAATTGTATTCTAAGGATTTTTGTTATAAAATCTTTATAAAGTTTTGTGGCGAAATGGTAATAATATCGTAAATCTAATGGAGAAACATTATAAATAAAAATATCTCGACAGTATCGATGGCAGAACTATTATCTTTTGAGAAATATGCAAAAATTGAGTTTACGCACGCTATTCCTTATATTTTAGCGTTTAAAAAAAAGCGAAAAGAAATTCTCTATATTGGGACGAAGCACACTTTTAACCCAAATAATAAGAATTTAACGTATTTTAAGAACCTTATATTACAGTACAAACCAGATTGCATTTTATTAGAAGGGGATGTTAGAAATCAGATTTATAAAACAAAAAAAGAGGCTGTAAAAAAAGCAGCTGAAATGGGATACATTAAATATATTGCTGACAAATCTGAAATAAGAACTGAATCTCTTGAAATGCCTTTTGAACAACAACTTGAAGAATTGGCGAAAAGTCACACTTTAGAAAATATCTTTCTTTTTGTTACTGTGAGAGCTGCTCCTTTTGGTATCAAATTCATTGAACAAGAAATTTCTGAGCTAAAAAAATACTCCTTGTTTAGAACCTTCAAAATTTCATATAAGTATTTTAAACAGCGTTATAAAGAGTCTTTTGGTAAAAGTTTTAGCCCAAAAGCAAACAAGGGACTTTATGATTTGACTTCTCCCACAAAATACATAAGTATGCTAAATGAGATATCGCGCAAAAATAATTATATTCGTGACCAATATATGATTTTGAAAGTTCAAAAAGAACTAAAAACGGCGAATAGGTTGATGGTTTTTGTTGGAGCTAGCCATGTAGTTATTCAAGAGCCTGTGTTGCAAGAAAAATTTACTTCTGTAAACACCGACATGTTTGATGAACAAGCAATACGGGCGTTTGTTGCCGCAAAAAAATCATATGGTTCGAAAAAGGCAACAAAAGCGTATGACCCTTGGACGGTGAGGGATAATAAAGATTACAAATTAGAAG
The DNA here is from genome assembly GCA_047603125.1 of Candidatus Woesearchaeota archaeon. Taxonomy (GTDB): domain Archaea; phylum Nanobdellota; class Nanobdellia; order Woesearchaeales; family DATGWN01; genus JBLKOU01. Next base: position 23,626 of record JBLKOU010000004.1, read on the forward strand.
TCCGAAAAATTAGAGCGATAGCATCCAAACACGGGAATCATGACAATAAAACTCTTCTAGATATTGGTTGTGGCACAGGGACACATTTGATGCTTTTAGAGAATTATTACAATTGTATTGGTATTGATCCATTTGAAGAAATGCTAGAGCATGCAAGAAAAAAAACAAAGAAAACGACATTTATTCAAGCTGATATGAGAACATTACGTTTGAATAAAACCTTTGATGTTATCATTTCTTTATATAGTGCAATTTCGTATTCGGGAACATACCCTGTCTTTAGAGAAGTGATGGAAAATATCTACAATCATTTAAATCCCGGAGGGGTGGTGATAATAGATCCTTTTTTTCAAAAAGATCCCAAAATTAAAGGTGATACGTACTGGCTCTATAATGACCCTGAAAAATGGCTGAAAATAATGACTGAAGTTGGTTTTGCTGCAAGTTTTCATAAAAATAGGTACTTAGATAACCCAAAAAAAGGACTCTATATTTTAACTAGAAAAAAATAAGTGTCTTGAGTATTTTTTTGACTTTCTCAATAAGTTTTCCAGTAAATATAAGATTTTTCCGAGTTGTAATCTTTTTTTTGCCAAGTTCATTTTCACGAAACTCTTGAGAACCTAAAATAGTCATTAATCTCTCAAAAATAACTTTTGCATCAACAAAATCTTGAATTGCCCAGATTCCCTTATGTTGAGCATCTAAATACCTTCCAAAATAAATATAATATGTTAAAATCATACCAATTGCAAATGCTCCACTTAAATAATCGTGAACTATCCAGATGAGAAAAAGTCCTGCTGATATGGACGCAAGAGATAATAGAATAACTGTTCTTATTTGACTTGCACGCTTTGTCTGCAAAGACTTCTCTTTATATGCTTCTTCAACACTTGTACTTTTATTTGTTATATGCGAATGAAGCCCCGGTGTCTTTATAGAAGATATCGAATATGCCGATTCCGTAAATGTCCCGTTCACTTTTTCTTTGAGTATTTGGTTTTCTTTGCGAAGTTGCATTAATCTTGGCATAAACGATTTGTATATAAGAAAAAATACAACTAACATACTTATAATAAAAAAAGAATAAAATGGATTAATAAATAAAAATACAAAAATTGAGGCAGTTATTCCTGAAAAAATGAAAATCCACTCATTGGCAATTGAATGAAATATTTTTTGAATTTCATCTGTTCCAGAATTTATTTTTTGAATTTTTTCTCCAGTATTTTGATCCTCATGCCAAGATAAATCAAGACGCAATAAATGATTCATAGAAAGTAAGCGAATATTTCTTCCGACAATTGTTCCAATTTTATAGAGATTATATTTTGAATAAAATCGCAAAGTTGTTTGAAAAATAGATGCAATAACAATAATACCAACATACATATAAATTGTTTGTAATGATACAGTATTTTGACTTAAATGACTTATGATAAGGCCAAGTATGAAAAGACTAAGATATGGGACTACTTCTGAGATGTACCTTAAAACTAAAAAGAAAAAGAATTTTACGCGTTGTCCTTCCAGAAAAATATAGAAATCTTTGAAAAATTGCGCAAAGGTGTAATTCATAGTATTTTTTGGGCTCGTGAGTTTTTAAATATTCTTAAAAAAAGAAAAAAAATCAATTTTTCCCATTGAAGCCTTGTATTGCATATTTACTAGTATCGATGCACAAGTTGGGACTCCTAGGAAACATTTCTTGCATCATTCGTAAGTTTGACAAGTATTGCTCGGCAAAACTCGGTTTATCATAATTTCTTATGTTTGCAGTATACACAACTTGTTTTCTTGGGCTTAATTGTGCGTCCACCTTTGGGCAGTAAATGACGTTATTCCTATCATCGTTGTTACCAGGTAATTCCCAATCGCGCTTTGAATCAATTATATCATATATTGTTTTTTTACTCATGTTCTTATTCTCCTATTATTAGTACAAGTTTTTCCAATCAACATTTACATCAAATGGCATTCTCCCTTGCTTAGCTTCGCATTGACTTACCGCATAATCCCAACCAAGCAAATCTAATCGGATAGTCGGATTTGTAAATCCTGGTGTCTCAAATGTTTTTGGTCTAATTTGTAATTCGGGATTGAATCTTCCAACTGCTTTTATATCATATGTATTGAATGCTTGTGGTTCTAATTTTGCATCCAAGCCATATTTTGTGGTCAGACCAAACTCTGAATCTTCGAGTCTACACAAATATAATCCTGAATCTTCAGAGTCAAGCTCCACATTGATTGGAATATTTGCTAGCATTCTTCCCATTGGACTATTTTTGTCCATCACAAATGGTTCTACTCGAAATCCGCTTTGTGTATTTGTGTCAAGTACTATTTCTTTGATTATATTATCTAGTTTCATTTATTCTCTATTTCCCTTTCAATGAAAGTAGCGCATGCGCAAACGCATGGTAATCTTTAATCGTTGCTCTGGTATCGTTTGCATCTTCGATTCTATTGAGATCAAAACTATATCTGCGTAAATATTCGAGCACAGGTTCTCCTGGTTTTGGTAACACTGGAAAATCATCGCAATCCGCAAGTGCAAGCAAAGAATTTCCAGATTGAACTGTTGGTAATATATCGGGACTACTATGTGTAGTTTGCAAACTTGGTACTGGTTTTCTTGTAGTAGTTCTACCAAAAGCTGTAGTAGTCGCTCTATTAAGTTCAGTGGAGTACATCCCACCATCGGCATAATGTCCGATTAAAGGAACATCCTGACCCATTGCATACAACGCTAAGGCTAAACCTAGCTGTCGATTTTTCCAACCTGCCCTATTTTCTTCTGCATCCAAGTGTGAACTTGTTAAAACCATTCCGTAAGGTTTTTCTCCCATGCGTTCGATTGCAGATCGAAAGTCTTTTACTCTGTCAACCCTAAATCCTTCGTGGACTAATCGGTCTATTGTTGTTGTATTTTTATCATTTTTTTCTGCTAATAAAATATAATTATTCATTGTTTCTTCCTCCCGTATACGTAAGTAAACATTCCATATTCTGTGTTAATGGAATTTGATAGCTTTGTATTTGAGTTTGTCTACCTGAGCTTTGATGCATTTGTGTTTGTAAAAATCGTAATGCCATGTTTTTATATGCATTAAACGCAGGTTCGCCAGTCTTCCTTGTACTGATTTGCATCTCGCCAAGCATTTCATTTTCATGTAGGGCCCTTTTAAATTCAGGGTTAAATGCCGTTAATGATTTTCCATATGGCGTCTGATGTGAAATGAAAAAAGTGTTTTCATAGCTTTTTAGTTTCAATCCATTAGGAAATTCATATACTTGAACCGGATTCTCAGTTTGAATTTCTATTCTCTGTTGCGAATTTTCTATAGGGTTGTTCGCATTTATTGCATTTGGGAAAGTCGTTGCTAAAAGCATTCCAGCTAGTCCCATCATTGTTCGTTTTTTCATTTTTTTCTTCTCCATTCCATTCTTTCAAAGGCATCTTTCCAAAAATCACTTTGTGCTTTGTATTGTGGATAATCTTTTGGGCAATCAACTAATAACCAACCCTTATTAGCTGCAAACCTGTTAATTGGCTCAGTCATACTATCGTGGTGATATGTTGATGTGACTAAGGCAAAAGGAATGTCATTTTGATCACAATACTGACCAATTTGAATTCCAAGTGGTTGATTGGCCTGATCAAGCGCCATCTCTTCAAGCATCATGCGTTTATAGCCAAAGTCTCTATGCAAATCAACACCTGGCGTTCTCTTAGCTATTCCCTTCATGAGAGAATAACCAAGTTGATGAGTTTGCTCTAGTGCTCGACTTGTGTGTGACTCTTGAAACGGAGTTGCAAACGGCTCAAGTAAGTCAACAATGTCTTTACCCAAGTTTACATGTCCACTCCCAGTTTGATAGGGGAAAAAACAATCCGTAAGGACCGATTCAAACGCTTTTGTAATTTGCATTGCCTCACAATAATCTCGTGCGAGCATAGCGTTGGGAAACGCTTGTAGTGCGGCTTTTTGAAATTCAGGATTGTCTTCAACTATAAGTAATCCTTTTTTCATAGCAAATCACCACCATATCTATTTGCGGGAGTAAGTATTTGCTCACGCGTCATTGAAAGTTGGTTGTAGTCTACACCGGGTCTTTGTATTCCAAGTAATGTGTCAACAACCATTCCCAATTCATAAGTTCCTCCACAAGATACTGGAAACAATTTGACATACATACTTCTTGCAAAATTTTCTTTTTCTTTCCAATTGCATCGACATGCAAGCATATTAACTTCAAGTCGAATATCGTGCCCTAATGCAGCTGCACTGTAGCGTGCATTATCTCTACTGTGGAGCCCGTCATACACAAAAACATTTTTGATGAGTTCACGATCGGATTTCCAATCAAATGATCCAAAAATTTTTTTTGTTTTTTGAGCGATGACTTGTTTTGCTGTTTCTTGAGCAAATCGTTCATAGGAGAGTACAAGTACTTTGCCTGAAATCAATCCTTCATTGTAGCCCTCAATTGGATTGTATGACATAACAATTGAAAGTTTTGGATCTATGGCGGGTCGTGAGTCAGTCTGTTCGAGAACAGGGATGCCAAATTGTTTTTTGACCTCGTCAAAGATTCGGTCCGTTCGAACTACTCGTACACCCTTTGTCTGATACACGCTTGGTTGCACCCAACCTGGCTGAAAGCTTGTAAAGATAACAGGGGCTTGCATGCCTTTCTCTCTAAGATGTGCAAGTGTCTGTGAACCTTTGGCGTCTTGCATATTATTTGCATCATTATCTAGTATGACCAAATCATAGTTCAAATTATCAAGCATTTGAGCTTGAAATTGACTTGCGACATCAACTTGAGAGTTGATTCTTTTTTTCATTGCAAGTGCGTCTTCTCCATCGTCGTTTATGACTAATATTTTTTCGATTCCCATGTTTTTTCACTCCGTAAATGTATTCAAGTATTCCTGACAGCGAGCTTTCGTACGTTGCATCCGTTCTCGGTCTGCAGCAGAGACGTAAAAGCCATTTGCTATATTGGCTTCTAATATTCCAATTCTTCCAAGTTCTTGTTGAGCTTGTTTAACTGTTGCAGTAGTATATCCAAGATCATTTGCTCGCATGATATCGAGCTCTTCTTTTATTTGATCGGCTTTGACACGGACGAGAGTATCATAATTTCCGTTGGAACCTTCTCTTGCAATCTCAACAAAATCACCAGTTTTACGATCAAAGATGAGACGAAGGGAACCTCTTCCGGATTGTCCATTCTCTTTGTTTAGATATTTGGCATCAACGGCGATTTGTCCGGCCCTGCCATTATTAAGAGTATGAACATTGTAATTTCCTCGCGATAAGTCTTGATTGGGAGAAGCCAACATACTGGATGCAAGCAATACATCTAATCCAAACTTGGAAATATTTCGGCAGTTCAAACCTGCTTTATTGATAATTTTCTTTAATGTCATAAGTAACACCACTAAGCAGTAGTGCTCTTAAGTTATTATATTTTTTCAATATTTTTCATATTTATTATATTCTTTTTTCGAAACTTATTTAAAAAGAAAGAGCTTTCTGATTTTCATGCAGCGAAAAGTCATTAAACAAGGGAATGGGTCATATACAGTAACTTTGCCGAAAAAGTGGACGAATTTATTTGAAATTGATCAGACAAAAACGGTGACTATGTCTGTAAAAGGAGATACCTTGTTAATTCATACTGGCTCTACTAAAGCACAACGATACGAACTTGATTTGCAGCTAATTAAAAACTCTAAAACGATAAGAATGATTTTGGTGGAATTATATCGTAAAGGCATGGATGTTATTATAATAAAGAATTATACTCAAGATAATTTATTTTCCATTAAAAAAGAACTCCAAAGTCTTCAAGGATTTCAAATAACATCGCAGAGCGAAAAAATTATCCAAATTGAATTTATATTTGGCCCGAGTATGTCGGATGAATATCAAAAATACATTCAAAGAATGTTTTACATCTTGATTGAATTTTGTTCAGACAATTCTAACATTCAATTGCAAGATACTTTTGCCACGCTGAATAATTTTTTGCGAAGACTCTTATATAAACGTGATGTGGTAAATAGAGAATATTATACTATTATTTTAAATAGTTTGTCTCGAGTTATGCATCAAATTAAAACAATTGATTATACAAAAAATGAGCTATCGAGAATTTCCTTTTATCTGAAAACAACTTTAGGATTGTTCCAAAAGTTTCACATTACTACTTTTAATAAAACAGTAGAACAATTACAAAAAGATATCGTGGATAAAAAAAACATGGAGGTTCAGGGCTCATTTAGGGATATATATAATACGTTATCCCGAATACTCGTGTTGAATTATCTTGCTGATTAATGACGCAAATATTTACTTGTCCGTGCCAACTGAGAAATTTGTGTATAGTGGTACGATGCAGATAAGTCGCAGCCCATCTTGTGTGCAGCTAATCGTAGTCCGTCTAGATATAATAATTCTACAACTTCTTGGGCAGTCGGTTTATCTCGTATTTTGAAATTTTGCTCACGACTTATTCGAAAATACGTATTCACTGCAGATTCTACTTGATCGTCAATATTCTTATTTAAATCTATTACATCAAGTAAACTAAATGCAATGTCTCGGGACGGAGTGCCAATTCTCACACTACCCAAATCAGTTATCTGTGAATCGGAGACCCAATTGTCTGCTTTTGCATCGTCATGAGTAATGGTTTGGTATTTTCTTTGAGCATATTTTCTTTCCAGTTCATGGTATGAAGGTCCTTCTCCTGTTCTTAATCCTGTTAAAAATAAATCACTAATAGTGCTAGAAAGATTGCCATATTCTTGTTTTTGCGTAAAAGTGAGTAATTCTCGTTTTTTTTGGTATTTTTTTAAATTATTTGAAAATATATCTGCGAATCTCTCGGCTGTAATAACATAGGGTTTATCAGTTTCAAATTGTGAATCATAAGGTAATGAGTGGATTGCGCTTAAAGTATACAAACGTTTTTCTAATAGTGATGAATATGTACTTGCACTATTTGGTTTTGAAGCTTTCCGAGAAGCCACTAAACTAATCTCTGCATCAGTATGGACAATTTCTTGTGGTGTTACTAGGTCGCAAAGTGTCGAATTTGATTGTGCTATTCTGGAGAATGCTTGTGCTCGTTTGGCGCGTTGTGTCTCTTCAAATTTGTAAAAAGTATTTTTTGGTACAAGTTTAACTTTTTGGCTATCTAAAATTTCTAACTCCTCGCGAGAAAATTCAGATCTTTCAAAGGCGCTATGTAATAAGACGGGAGCTCTAGGGTAGAGTTCTCTTAATTTACGTACAGTTTCGATACCTGTTCCTAGTTTTCCTTCTCCTCCTTGAAAGTTGTTATTTATAACAAAAACAAGTTTAGAGCTATTCGCACCTGGTGGAAACCAGTATTCGATCTCGCCGTCTGCTATGTTGGATTCTGAAAAAAAGGAAAAGGTTTGGCTTTGATTTCTCTGATCGGTTATATTTTTCAAACGATCGTTAACAAAAATAATTCTATGTCCTAAATTTGCAAAATTATCTTGTTGGCAAGGTCCTAATTTTTCGCAAATGTTGCCAAGAAAAATTTTGTCCAAGTAATTTCTATATTCGTGAGCAATGTAGTTTTTAACTTCCTTAGTACGCATTGGTAAGTCTGCCAGAAGTTCGGGGTGTTTTTGTTCTATGTCTTCTAGTAATCTATCTGATAGTTCTGACTGGAGTGTAATTTCCTCATCGCCAATTATGTCAATTATACTTTGTTTCCAAAGTGGTCTAAGAATAGGGCTGACGCGTTCGAATGCTCTGCATAGAGTTGCACTTTTCATAATAAGGGGGTGACAGGATAGTATTTAAAGGTTTCTATTCGTAGTTACTAGTAAGTAATAAATTTAGAAATGTTTATAAGTAGGCTTGATTTACCCCTTCCATATGACAGTAATTAACGCATTAGTATTTAATCCCGAGATGGGTGCCATTGTCTCTGATGAGCAGAGTTCTTCACAGAGTAGAAAAGAAAACACTGCAAAAAAAGTCTTTCCTTTATACGATAAAGGGGATTTGCAAGTACTTATCGGAGAGGCAGGTCCGGTTAGTGAGAATCTAGAGGTTATTTATTCTTCGCAATATCAACCACTGGGTGCATCTTCATTCTTACAAGTTGCCAAACACGTGTCAAAAAAGGCAGCTAAACAGCGACTTAAATCTCTTAAACACTTTTTAAAAGGGAAGCACGGCCTACCATTTAAACAGGTAAAAAGAGGTAAAGACAAAAAAGGAGCAGATATACATTCTTACATTATACAAGCATATATGAGTGATTTTTCACAAGGTTGCCAGCAGCAAAATCAGATAGGAAGCTTTGTTCTTCTTGGAAAAAGCGCGAATGAGCCTGCCAAAATTATTTATTTTGATTCTCGCAACAAAAATCTTTATCCCATGTTTCAAGGTCATTATTCAACAGGGTCGGGTGCAGATGCAAGTAATCTTGAATTATCCAAATTTATGAATGATATTCCTAGAAATAATCGTAATAACATTAATCCAGTAGAGGGATTAGAAGTTCTTTTATATGCAACACATTTGGCGGGTTCAGTAAACCACGGGGTGGGCGGCATTCCTGATATTGGGATAATTCATAACGACAAAATAATTCAACCTGGGGAGTATGAGTCTCAACTTGCAGGGGAAATATCTCAATTGAAGAGACGTGACAACCTCATCCGCCCAGAATTCGCTTATGAAGCGATGAAAGGGTTATTGCTTGAAGATGCAAATTTTGATGCAGTCTACGACGATTTACAAAAAGAATCGCAAAGCCAAGGAACGCAAAGACAAGTTGACCAATTCTTACGCGGCTATAGAATTTAAAAAAAAGGATGGCCACCGGGAGTTGAACCCGGGCCTGGGGTTCCACAGACCCCTATGCTAACCATTACACCATGGCCATCATACTCATGAGGAGATACGGGTTCTTTTTAAAGTTGTTTGTTTAAAAATTTCTTCATCTGCCCGAAAACAAGTGGAGCAAGAAAAGCCACAATGTACAAAAAGACAACGACATGCACACTTCTCTCAATATAGAAAATATTTGGAAGCTGCTCAGTTGCAAGAGAGAAAATAACCAGCCCTCCTGTTGCAGCTAAATATGGCACAAAAATATACAAAAATAAGTGGTGGTGCCCGCGAAATTGATGGTCGATATCATTAAGAATCGTTGTAAATAACTGCCCAAAAACAAGACCAATTAAGATAAGAATCAAGTAAATAATCGGATTTGGTAAGACGGCAAAAAGTGGAACAATGACAAACATGATTGCGATATTTGTCAAAACCATGATAGAAAACAAAAACCAAGGAAGTATGGTATCAAATTGTTTTTGTTTCGGGTGACGTCTTGTATGAGATTGTGACATGACGCGTTTGACTCGTTCGAGGTCTTTTTGTTCCCAGCCACGTTTATGAAGACCGTCCACTATTTCTTGTGCTCGCGAAGACATGTGTATTTTTCATACATTTGACTTTAAAAGTCTTTAGGAGTTATTGGGTTTGTGTAAAAATTAAAAGAAATAAGCAATATTACCTTGATGCCTCATTACGACATGGCGCGATTGTTTGAAAGCTTCTTTCAAACTTGAGGATGAGAATCCGAAAATATGCAGCGCCTCGTCGGCAAGATACGCGAGTCCAAATCAGTCGTAATATTGCGGTAAAATAAAAATTCAATTTTTCACACAAATTTGGAGTTATTTCACCAAAAAAGAAGAGCACCTTGCAGCAAAATCAGTGTGTTCTTTATCTAATCAACCCGTCTAAGAAACAATCTGTAATTGTTGAATTGTTGCAATCGCTTTTTGTTCATGCGATGCTAAACAACTTGGAGAGAGCCGTGTGTCGCTGAGTATGACATCGTATTGTCGCTCTTCTTGATCTATGAGATTACGCCGAAAATTCCAACGTTGTGTGGCATACTCTATTTCAACACGCTCATTTGCGGGCACAACAAAGAAGCGTTCTCGTCCATAAAATGGTTCGGAGAAATATAATGTATCTTGCGCATACATGTGTTGATTTACTGCAGATAATTCAATTGCTGTTTGTGAATTATAGTTATTAGTTTCACATAAATAGACAAATTGTTGTGGATGTCGTTTTTCAAAAACACCATTATTTTCAAGAATGAGTGTCAAAATTGGAACGTTCTCAATCTGGCTAGTATTGATAATAGTTGTTTGTGAAATTTCATACGATATTTGAAGCGAATCATCAAGGGCAAAAAAGACAAGAAAAGTTAAAATGATAAAAAGAGGAAGTGCAATGCCAATGATGACCTTTATATTCATTTTTTCATCTTTTTTGATAAATACAAACCAAGGCCCATCATAATCACGGCTGAAATTCCTAATATGGAGAGTATTCCATTTCTTCCAAGCGAGAATGCGTCAATGATAAAACTCATTGTAAATAAGTACAGACTCACACTAACGACATAGAGCACCGGGTACCATTTTCGCATTGTTGTTACAAGTATAATACTCACAACAATTGTGATTAAAAATACTAACCATCCTACTGCAAGTGACCAACCTACCATTATACATCCCTCTCCTGTAATACGTCAGCAGTTACAAAAATAATTACTGTCAAACAGCCTAAAATAACGGCTTTTATGATGTCCGGTAAATCAAAGATATACTGGTATGAAAAATAACCAAGTGTTACTATTAACAATATGGTTCCTATCGTATAAAACAGGATTTCGATTTTCATACTGGTGTATGAGTTTGTGCATATTTAAATGTTTGCTATGCCTGGGCTTCATCCAATAAATAAGAAAAAAGAGCACCTTGCAGTAAAATCAGAGAATTTAGTGATTGTCTGCAACTAAATTTTCGCATACTTCTCAAAGCGGGACTCTTGAGCAAAATCTGCGTGCTCTTTTTTGAAAACAATTATTGGATGAAGCCCTATGACTGCATTTATAAAGAAAGCAGACAGCCCTTGCAGCCGGCAAAGGTTGCAACAAGCGACCTTCAATAAACCTCCACTTTGCAACCCTAAAAACATCAATCCATAACATGAAAGCTGCTTGGTTCCCCACCTGACTTGATTCTGAGATGAATCGACCAATTAGGACAAAGTATCGACAGTCTATAAAAGACTTATTGCCACACTTTACAGACCCACAAGGTTTTCGGTGTTGTCGTATCGTCCGTTTACAAATTGAGGAGGACTAACCCTCGCACCTAGTCTGCAAGAACGTGTAATGCTGCTGCCTTTTAAAAGTTAGTGGTAGAAAATTGAGAAAAAAGAAAGAAATAAAGCCTAAGCTTCTGTTTTTTGCTCGTTCGTTGTTTTTTTCACATTCGTTCGCTTTTTTTCTTGTGGTTTTGGCTTGCGTGATTCGCCTTGTTTTTTTGCCACAAAACCAGCGCCTTCTAGAGCTTTAAGGACATCGTCGCGTGATGCGTCTTTTGTAATGTCAATTGTCTTTTCAAGCGGTTCAAGGTGTGCAACATTTACTTTTTTTCGTCTCACATTCCCTTCAACAACCACATATGAATCGTCGATAACATCAACAATAGCACAGACATTGTTTCCGTCTCTTCCGGCTAATTTTAAGCAAACTCTTCCTATTTCAAACATTGTTTTTATCTCCAGATTAAAAGAAATTGATTTCTTTCATCTTTTATTGTTTGTCCACATACTGTCGCCAATATATGCTTCGTTCGTTACAACAAAGATCAAAGCTCTCGTGCTTTGAATTGTAATTCACGTCGTGCTGCGCTGCTACTGAGTACTCCACCAAAAGGTCTTTGCGGTCTTCGCTTTGTTTTTGGCATAGCACGAAGTTTTGCAGGTCGAACATGTGCGATTCCATGAAGATACTGTCCAGTAACTGGGCAAACTGCTCGTCCTGGTTTTCTCAACTGGTGTGTTAACACAGTTCTTGCACCCGGTGTTCTCACAAATCGGCGTGCAAATGTATGGTTTTTATGTTTTCCTGATACCATTTTCGTAACCTTCGGGTGTGTGAAAAAGGTTTGGTTTAAAAAGGTGATTGTTGGGGGTCATATATTTTACCTTGCCGTTATTTGTAGCAAGTTTTCTCTATCAGTGAAATTGTTTGTAAGATTTAGGATTTTGATATAACCCCGAGCGTTATTACAAACAAGTAGTGACAAAAACAAAACATTTATAAGTTTTGACAATCTAATAGGGTGAATGGTCACTTATATTGATAACAATGTCTTGCTGCACCGGAGCATCCACTCAATAGATGATGCTGTGGCAACGCCGGGTATTAGAGAAGAATTTGAATATAATAATAGGGCTAAGCTTCCTATTCCTGTTAGAGGTCTCAATGAAATTAATGGTCGTTTTAATGGTGCGCTATACGAATTAGCGGACCGATTATATCAAGCTGTAGGCTACGAAGCTCTTGCAAAAGATCTTAGCGCTAATGTATTTGATGCTTTAGATCAAGTACAAACAACAAGCCATCAACCTTTGGATATTCTCCTAGCTATGCCAGCTATGTTTTTGGCCTCTGTGTCCTATCTTACAAGCTCATTTTCACAATATAAATTCACCGATACGCCAATTGAGCGATTAGTTACAAAAGCATACGATGCGACAAATAGGCCATTTCACGCAATGTTTAATCCGTTGCTAACGATAACTCATAAAAACGCTGTAAATAAAGGCAATAGAATTATAGGGCAAGCAACTGATGATGATTTTTTTGGCGAAAACACTGGAAAAAAGAAAAAATGGATTAAAAAACAATTAAAAAAGGATAGAAAGCCAGAAATAATGCGTAGAAATGGTGAATACTCGGCAGTACAATTTTATAATCATAATGATGAAGAAATGTTGACAACGGCGATGCTTGATGCATCAATCAACCGACGTGATGTTACTGTCATGCATGAAGACAAAGATTTGGTGGAGTTTGCCCGACAAGCAAAAAACCACTTTGGCTCCGGCTATGTTGTCAAACTTAAAAGTACCAAATACGGGGATATTGATTTGCCAGTCGGAGAATATCATGAACTTGAAGGTCGAATTAATCGATACATGAATATGAAACCTGATACCAAAATTCATCGGCGTGTTCAAAAAGTTAAAAGGTTTCAAATAGAAGAAAATACAACGCCGGGTCTGTATGATACTGTGAAAAGTTTGCAGCTGACAGTGATGGGAATTCCAGGTGTATGGGCAATGTCTTTTATTGGAACTCATATGTTGCCTGAAATTCCACTGGAAACTATAATAGAAAAACCAATTCAGTTTGGGTTTGTTGCTGCAACAATGGCTGGTGCGCCGTATTTAGCTTTAGCTAGTCTCAAATCAGCACATGTTTTTTTTAGAGGGCTGAAGCCGGTTGGAAAAGTTGATAAGCCTTGGAAGAACATATAAATTTTGTTCACTAGTTAATTTTCTCGCTACAAACCCTTTTTTTAATAAATTTTTATTTTTTTATCGCAAAAGAGTTACTTGATTCCTCTAGTATAGTGAGGTTTAATTTGTAAAGGATATTCTGGTCACATTCGAAAACCCACCTATTTTAGAACTTTTTATACGAATAAATAAACGCAATAAGGTATTTAGTTTATAAAGGGTGCAGCCACATTCGCAACCTTTCTAAATATACTCAAATTTGTTCGCGCGCTTCTACACCCTTCGCACACAACTTTTTTAAAAGAGTGTTTTTTCAATGCGCTGATGACATCAATTTGTTCAGCAGTATACAGGTTACAATTAACTGGTTTTTCAAGAAGGTCATATCCCTCGTGGGAAGTAGAGAGTACAAAAGAACCAAAAGGTCAGATTTGGTACTTACATGCGCAGGCAGATACGTTTTATGGTCCTTTATTTCCAAAAAACGGAGAGGAGATTGCACCCTTGACATTTTCTCGATTTACAGATTCTCGCCTCATGAATGCTTACTTAGATGCAATTGCTGACGGGGCATTACAAGCAAGAAGATTAACTGGACGGGAAGCCATTTCTCAAGTGCAAAAGCTTGCACGCTATGCAAGATTTCCTCCTCGCACGGATGATGATGTGTATGTCTTTCGAACAGATATGTGATTTTTAGTATTTCCCCCCAAAATGTATTTAAATAAACAGGTATTGTGATTTGCTATGGTCGCTATTTCACTTGAAGAATATAAACAAGAACTCGAAGAATATGAGCAAAAACGAGAACAACTCATTATACAGGCAAGAATTGTCCTCACAAAAGCAAAAAAGCTCATTTTTCTGGTGCATAAAAGGTCGCAAATTGATACTTTGAAAGAACAAGTCATTTTTGAATTTGAAACATTACGACAACTCGTTTTGAAAGCGCCATTATTGCAACAAGAAGGGATGTATAGTGAAGCGTCACAAGAATATTGTGAGGCAATTCTTTTTAGCCAACTTGTTTTAGAGCAGCCACTTGCAAAACCAAAAGATCTTGAGGTGACAACAACGGATTATTTATTGGGGCTATGCGATGTAACTGGAGAAATTGTGCGATTTGTTGTGCAAAACACCATTGAGCGCCAATTTGATCGTGCACTTATTCTACGAAATATTGTTCAAGATATTTATGAGCAATTGCTCACGCTCAATCAACGCCATGCGCATTTGCGAAAAAAAGTTGATATGGTTCGTTGGAATTTACAAAAACTCGATGATATTATTTATGATTTAACTATTCGAGATAAATTGGAGAATACACATGACAAACGATAAACAAGCAATTCGAAAAGAAGCTTTTTCTATTATGAAATCGTTTTACACAGCACTCTCAAGTGTCGATGTCAAAGATGTTTCTATAGGCGTAAATAGGGAAATTCAATTACGTGATGATGAGCCACAAGATGGCGATGCAACATTTCGCGATGCTTTTTTTGCAAATGCACCGCAAAAAGATCAAGACTATGTGTATGCGGAGAAAAAAACATGGAAATAAAAGAAAAACTTGCACTAATTCGTGAGGGAAAACTCAGTGCCGTGGAAAACACGCAAACATTTTTAGAACGTATCAAAAAAGATACGCATAATATCTTTCTCTATGTAAATGAAGATGCACTTTTGCAAGCAAAAGAAGTTGATAAAAAAATTCAAGATAAAACGGCAGGAAAACTCGCAGGACTCTGTTTTGCAATTAAGTCAAATATTTGTGTCAAAGGACTCATAACAAACTGCGCTTCAAAAACATTGGAGAATTTTCGTTCTCCCTATGATGCTGATGTCATCGAAAAAATAAAACAAGAGGATGGCATTATTTTAGGAATGGTCAACATGGATGAATTTGCTTGTGGCTCAACAGGTGCATCATCAGCATATGGTGCGACAATCAATCCACGTGCGCCGGACTTTGTACCGGGCGGTTCTTCAAGTGCAAGTGCAGGGGCAGTGAGCGCACAACTCTGTGATATTGCACTTGGTTCTGATACGGGTGGTTCAATTAGAAATCCTGCTTCGCATTGTGGTGTTGTTGGAATAAAACCTTCGTATGGTCGTATTTCGCGATACGGACTTATAGATTTATCGATGAGCCTCGATCAAATAGGGCCTCTGTGCGCCGATGTGTATGGCTGTGCTCTGGTTATGGAAGTTATTTGCGGATATAGCAAAAACGACCCGACAACTATTTCAAGCGACGTTACGCCATATACACAATGCCAGGATACTGTGCGTTGCGGTGTGAGTCCACAAATTGTTGAGATGATTGCGCATCCTCAACTCAAACAATTATTTGAAAAAACAATAGAGTCGTATTCTCCAAAACCAGTCTCACTTTCCCATATGGATCTAGCTGTGCAAACATATTATCCACTCGTGTATGTGGAGTTTTTTTCAGGAACACGAAAGTTTGATGGAAGAAAATATGGTCTCAAAATCGAAGAAAGTGTCGGTGAAGAAGTACTGCGTCGTATTTATGGAGGCGAGCAAATTTCACAGGCTGAGCATGAAGGAAAATTTTACAGAAAAGCGCTTGCTGTCCGTTCTCTTATTGAAAAAGAATTAGAAAACGCATTTGAGGCGGTTGATGTGATTGTTTTGCCCGTGCTGCCAACAATTGCTCCAAAAGTTAATCAAAAGCTCAGTGTAGAGCAGATGTATGCTTTTGATGTATTTACTATTCCTGCAAATTTAGCAGGTATTAGTGCAGCCGTTATTCCAATGGGCGTTGTAGATGGTTGCCCGGTAGGACTACAAATATGGGCCAAAAACGAAGAGAAATTGTTTTCGTTTTTGAATAAAAAAAAATAGTCTCTATTATCCTATTTGAAAATGCGTTTTAAACTCATCGATCATCAATATGAACTGACCTTGTTCATCTTTTACTTTATTGAAACGAGCATTATAAGTATTTAGTGCATCTTCAATTCCAAGTATTAGATTTAGCTCATAATTTATGGATTCATCACATGTTCGAATTAAGTCTGCCATCTCCTCACCTACGAGCGTATAGAAATGTGCTCCACTGACGGCTCCAGATCTTTCATTTATTACATGATTGGATTTTTGTTTTAAGTTTTGAAGAATTTCTTTAAATTTACTAAAGTGATTTGCATCCACTTTTTTATTTTCTTTTGTAAATTCCTGCAATTTTTTAATTTCGGGATATAATAGGTCGGCCCATTGTTTTGCAGTATATGTTTTGCTTTTTTCAGAGAAAATACCGCTCTTATTTTTTGTGTCAATGAGTTTAATTACTTTTGCAAAATCCTGAATAATGTTATTTGCAGTTCGCACATTGAAGAGTATGCTATCTCCCCAATTTTTTTCGAGAAATACCTGAAAGTGGTTTTTTACTGCAGCCGCATGTCTTTTTAATGAACCCCAATATTCTCTTTGTGTTTTTTCTTTTTGTAGCTTGGCGGGTTCATCAAGGATTTTTTCCCATTGAATCAATACTCCTTCCAGATTGTAGATGCTTTTTTGAAGCTCTTTATTATTGAGGTGTGTTTCCATTTTCTTCACAACAATACGTCGACCAGGATTGAGGGGGTCAGGGTTGGAGTGACTAGTTTTGCTAATCATATCGCCATGTACTTTGTCAAGTTCGTTTCGTTTGAAGTCTACTATTTTTTTTAAACTCTGAAAGAATCTAACTAACGTACCTTTATCATCACCTTCTTTCATTATTAAATTTGCTATTCGCAAAATACTGTGTTCCCTAATTTTTGCTTGGTTCATTGCTGTCATGAATAATCACTAAGCTTTTTCTTATTATGTTGATATATAAGCTTTACGCTTCAGTAGCACTAAAAAACTGAACATTTATAAATACTGTTGGGCAGAATCATACTGATGAGATGGGTATTATTGTGGTTTGCAAGTATTTTTATTCTATCAACTAAATCTTTTGCGAATTCAATTTTTGAACCACTCGCCATGATTAATCCAATTGAACTTTATGAAGTCGCAGGCCCATTTATTGATTTTATTGTTATTTTACTTTTCTTTATTGCCATCTTAAAAGGAAATAAAGCGGTCAGTGAGAGGTTGGGAAATAAAGCAGCAATAACTATTGGAGTGATGCTCGCTATTTCTATTACAGCCGCTCAGGGCATGTATAGTATCCGTTTAGCAGATTTAACGCCCGTCGCTCTGGTCATATTTTTTGTCGCATTGGGTGCATTTTTATATCGTTTCTTTGTCGCTCAGGGGATGCGGGGGGCTTTTGCTGCATTTTCAACGATTATTATCGTGATGTTGTCCCTTACGTCGGTATTTGGACCGAATTTAGAAGGGTTACAAAGTATGAGCCCGACACTTTATGATTATGTGCAGCTTGCATTTGCAATTGCAATTGCGGGAATTATTTTGATTCCGATATTTTATTTAATTGGGCGTTATAAGCCGAGTGCGCAAAGTGCACTTGATAATTATCATCCTGATAACCCGTCTACAACTAAAGCAGATTCACAGCTGGAGGATTTAGGCAGTGCGGAGCAGGAAGTGAATCAAGCGGTTGAGAATGATGCCGCGACAAGCAGTAATACGGATTCAGAGACTGAAAAAACGGCAAGAGCGGTTGAGAGAGTAGATGATGATTTGAATTCTAAAAAAGATCGCTTATTGGAATTATTAAATAAAGTAGAACCTGGGCTGACTGACGAGGACAGTAGAGAGTTGAATGCTTTGGCTAAAGAAATTCAAGACGAAGACAAATTAGTGAAGCATCTTGCGAGTTTAGCAACTCGGAGTGCAGAACAAGCGAGAAAAATAAATGAAGATTTACAAAAACTTACTTCTATTATTGATAAGGAATTGCAAAGTTTGGAAGATAGTATCAATCCTGAAAAGACAGATTTGGTTTCAGCTTTTAACTCAATTTCAGATAAAAATCAAATTTTGAAACAAAGAAACGCTGACAAACAAAAATTAGACCGTGATTTTGATACTTTGCACTTTGAGATAAGTCAAGGTACTAAGGAAACAGTTCCAAGAGGTGCTCAGAAATTGAAAGAATTTGCAGAAAAAAATAATAATCAACTTAAATCAAAGTGTGAACGTTTGCTATCCCTCATTTCGGATCGAAAGTCTCTGTCATCTGAAATTTCAAGTTTGAAGGGAGAAATATCGAGAGGCATAGCTGAATTAAAAGAAAAAATAAACAAATCATCATGAAAAAAATCCTAGCTGCAATACTTGTATTTTTATCGACTATTTACGTATCATACGCATATGTACTCGATAGTGTCTTCGCACCACTGGCCGGGTTTGCAACAGCGTCATTTTATTTACAATACCAAGGTTTTATTGATGCGTTGGTCTACATCGCATTTTTTATTGCAATTGCGCAAAAAACAGTAGGTGAACGTTTAGGAAAGAAATCTGCAATTTTGATTGGTGTCATCCTTGGGCTTTCATTAACATTTGGAAGTCAAGCGATGGGCTTCTCATTAATCTCACTTGGTCCTATTGCAATGACAATTTTTCTCATTGTGCTTGCCGTAGTTTTTTACATAATGATTTCATCAATGATGGATCTAAAAGATTATGGCAAAGAGCGCACATGGGTTCACCCAACTGCACTCGGGATTACATTTTTTGTTATTTATGGATTATATAGGGGATTATTCCCAGGCTTTTTTGATCAAATTCAATCAACGCAATGGGGATACCAAGTTGTTGGCATTTTAGACTTACTTTGGGTTTTGTTATTTGTTGGTGTTGTAATTTGGGGTATATTTAAAGGAATAAATGCACTTGGTGGTGGTTCAGAATCTGTTACGCCTAGTGATACATCTAGTGTTGAGGTGGATACCGAAAAACCAGACACTAAAACACCCGACACTGCAAATGATGGTGATAATCACATAAGCGCAAATCAGCACTTTCTTAAAGAAGCAGATAGGATGTTTGATTTTTGGAATAAAAATAAAAATATAATGAGGTATTTAAAACAGAAAGAAAGAGCATTAAAAACAGCACAAAATGCTCTTTTAAAAAACAATCTTCATAATAGAACATTATTAGAAATTCGAAATGATATGTTTGCATACCAAACATGGTTTGATCCATTTCTCAAACTCACAGATGATTTTCGTCATTTTCATTCCCGATTAACTGATTTTCTTGTGGCCTATGAGAAGTTCAAGAATGCTTTAGCTAGAATGTCTTCACCAACAGGTTCTAGAAGAGATTTATTTAGGCAAATTGATCATAATTATGCAAGCATTAAGTCAGAACACTTCAAGGGTTTTTCACATGCCATTCAAGCATTTACTGAAATATCAAATTTTGCTTTTAGAAATCCTATTACTGAAACTCAATTATTGAGTAATTGTAGGAATTTAAAAGACAGTATGGAACGGCTTAAAAATGCAAAAGAAATTTTAAAAGATTCGCATAAGCTGACATATGGGTTTACAAAGCAACTGCAAAGTGCAATAAATATTGGTGCAAATTTGAACTCGAGAGATTGGAAACGGGCAATAGAAGATTTCATAAGAGAAAAAAGTCATATGAATTCTCGATTCACTGCTGCTCGTCTAACTGATGCTCAAAAACGAAAACACATAGATAACGAACATTTGGTTTTTAACATGATTAAGAATATCTTACCTGCTGATTATAAAAGCGAACTTGACAGGTGGGAGCGTTCGATAGGGTAGTAGTTAAGTTCTGATTTAAGGATTAGATTGCCTACCATAAAGAGAGCTATTTTTTTGAATATTATCGAGTATTATTTTACTATTTTTTTGAATGTTAGAGGTGTGTTGTGCATATGCATTTCGAAATGCATTAATTTTATCTTTTACTTGTGAGTCATTTTGTGCATTTTGTTGCAAACTCTGTATTAATGCATCTCTGATTTTTGTTAAACTATCTTTTGATCTTTTTAGTTCTTTTCCAATATCATCATGTTGAAAATATGCGCAGAATTGTGCGAGTGTAGTAAATAATCCAGTTGTTAGTTCTTCAAATCGGTAAATTTGTTGAGCAATATCTTTTTTTAATTTATGCTTTGATAATTCTAAAATCTTGTAATTAGAAATCAAATAGTGAAATTTTGGGAAAAAATCAGCTTTGGGTTCGTTTGCATCTATTTGTTTTTTTAAATCAGAGTATGTGTCCATTAGTAGATTGAATTTTCTTTTAATGAACATATTATCAAGTATTCGTTTGCCTTTCATAGTAATCCAACCAGTTGTTAAAGTCCAGAAAAAACTTGGTTTGACTACTTTTTTTGAGTTATTCAGGCTCACATCCAATTTTTTATAATCAGCAATTTCATTTTTAAGGCTTCTTTCAGCTTTTTGTAGAAGTGATCCCCAATCTTTTATAATCTGTTTTAGTGAATTTTCAGGAACAACAAACTCTCCGTTTTGTGATAATGTCTGTAATTTTTGTAACCAACTATTAACTTCTTCAAACATATTTTGTTGTAGGTAAGTACATAGCCTCATGCTTTCATCAAAAGAATTTAGAAGGGTTTCGGAGTGTTCAGTATATGTTTGCATGTCTGATTCGACAACTTGAATAAATCTTGCTAATTCAGATTCTAATTTTTCAGGATTATTTTTATATCGATTTTGAATTTTGGCAAGTCGTTTCCCATTTAAATTGCTTTCAACATGCCTTGTCACACGAATAAGTTCTCGAAACATTTTGACGGATGTTTCATTATCTATCACTTCACGCATTTGAAATGAGTCTAAATTTTTTAAGAAAGAACCATATGTTCCATTCCCTAGGAGGGTTCCTACAACATTCCCCCTCATTCTTGAAAGGCCAAAAGGGATTCGCCAGATGAGATTTCCAATACCCATACATTCATTTTTTATTTACTAATTTAAATAATTATCTGAAAATTGTACGTAAAAAGTCAGGTCTTTACCATTCTTAGATTTTGAAAGATATTTTTCCCTTGTAATTTCCAAGTATGTATT